>DKKJ01000302.1:238-5053 GCA_002455175.1 Opitutaceae bacterium UBA6669 | reverse complement strand
GGGTTCATGCCATGCTGGGGTCATCTTCCTTTCCGCATATGCCGATTCCTCTCCCGCCTTGCTCGTATACGCCTCAGCCCTACACGGGACCTACTGCGGACGAGGTAGGAAGCGCACGGGCGCAGCACGTCAACCCGGCGATTTTTCATTACTACAAGAAACCGCTGATGATCGTGGAGGGGAAAGGGCAATGGCTCTTTGATGATAAAGGGCGACGCTATTTGGATGGATTCGGAGGCATCGTGACCGTCAGCATTGGACACTGTCACCCGGAAGTCGTCGCTGTCGCCAACCGCCAGAACGAGACGCTTTCGCATACGACCTCAATTTATCTTCATCCTGAATTGGCCTTCTATGCGAAGGAACTCGCGGCAAAGATGCCGGGTGAGCTCAAGGTGTGCTATTTCGTGAACTCCGGCTCTGAAGCCAATGACTTGGCGGTGTTGATGGCTCGCGCGTACACGCAAAACTACGACGTCATTGCACTTCGGAACGCTTACCATGGAGGAAGTGCGGGAACGATGGGACTGACCTCGCATCACACGTGGAAATACAATGTGCCGCACTCGTTTGGTGTGCAGCATGCGCAAATGCCGGATCTCTACCGCGGTCCCTACGGAAAGGATGATCCCGCTGCCGGGCGCAAGTACGCCGACGATGTTCAAGCGCTGATTCAGTTTGGCACCTCAGGCCGTATTGCCGCCTTCATCGCGGAGTCGATTCAGGGTGTAGGTGGAGCGGTGGTGTATCCAGACGGCTACCTCCAGCATGCATTTGCCCATGCGCGGGCGGCAGGAGGCGTTTGCATCGCCGATGAAGTACAGACCGGATTTGGTCGTACGGGCACGCACTACTGGGGATTTCAAACCCAAGGTGTGGTTCCCGACATCGTGACCTTGGCAAAAGGAATTGGAAACGGTTATCCCTTGGCAGCGGTGGTGACGACACCGGCGATCGCTCAGACCCTGAGCACGCGCCTTCACTTCAACACCTTTGGCGGTAATCCGGTGTGCTCGGCGATTGGCCGCGCTGTTTTGCGCGTCATCGATCGTGAGCGGTTACAGGAAAATTCGCGCGTGGTCGGCGGTCATCTTAAGGCTGGGCTGGAGGGGTTGGCGGAAAAGCATTCGCTGATCGGAGAGGTTCGGGGAATGGGTCTGATGCTGGGAGTGGAGCTGGTTAAAGATCGGGCGACGAAATCCCCTGCTCGTGAAGAGTGCGCTGCGGTATTTGAGAAAGCTCGCGAGTTGGGGCTCCTCATTGGCAAAGGTGGACTATGGGGGAACACACTGCGCATCAAGCCGCCCATGTGTATCACTCGAGCGGATGCAGATTTTTTAGTCGCAGTCTTAGACGAGGCCCTGGCTTCGGTTTGATCATGTCTTCTCTGCTCGATTTTGGATGGGGCGAGCCTTTCAAAAGCGCCTTTGCGCCGTATGCAGCCGACGGATTGGAGCCGGCTCGTGTCACCTGTGAGCTACGCCGTAATTTTTACGCGGTGCAGAGGGAGTCCGGTGAAGTTTTGGGGGAATGTGGCGGCGGTTTTTTCCATGAGGCCAAAACGGCGGATCGTTTTCCCGCCATAGGAGATTGGGTGGNNCTCGATCGGGAGAAAGTCGCGCTGACATTCGGGCCGTACTGCCCAGGCGGACAAAGTTTTCACGACGTGCAGCTGGAACCGAGGAGATTGAGCAGATTGTAGCGGCCAATGTAGATACCGTCTTTTTGGTCAGTGGGCTGGACCACAATTTTAACCCTCAGCGCGTACAACGCTTCTTGGTGGCGGCGAAGGACAGCGGAGCCGAGGCTGTCATCCTCTTGAATAAGTCAGATATTGCCGGCGATCCGGAGGAGGCTTTGGAGGAAATGAAGGCTTTGGCCGTAGGTGTGCCGGTCTTTCTGACGAGCACTGTGACGAGGAAAGGGCTGAAGGCGTTGACCGCTACTTATGCCAAGCGCGGTGCAACCCTGGCATTCATCGGTTCGTCGGGAACTGGAAAATCTAGTCTCGTCAACGCGTTATTGCGCGATGAGGCGTTGCCAGTCGGTGAGGTTCGGGAAAAGGATAGTAAAGGTCGACATACCACCACACGACGTGAACTCGTGCTGACGCCGTCTGGCGCTCTCGTCATCGATACTCCGGGTTTGCGTGAACTGCAATTTTGGGGAGCTGGTGACGGAATCGAGGGGACGTTTTCCGACATCACTGCTCTCGCGTTGCGATGCCGCTTTGGTAATTGCAGCCATGAGGCTGAGCAGGGGTGCGCTGTGCAGGCGGCAATCCAGGCGGGCAAGCTGGCTCCGGAACGTTTTGCTGCTTACCAAAAACTCAAGTTGGAAGCTGGGCTGAGAGGCGAAAAATTCAAAAAGGCTTCGGCGATCGCCAGCAAACCCGGCTGGCGACAACGGTCAGATCATCAGAAGCCCTTTCGACACCGGTTTCATCGTGATGATGAATGAGCTCAGAAAAGCTGAAATCGGAAAGCGGAAAGCTGAAAAACGGAAATTCGGAAATGTGCCACGATAGAAATCTACAAAAAATTCGTAAGGATTCTTTAAGAACTCTGCTTGGAAGTTGTGGTGGGCTTGCGGTGGTGAAGCGCTAGGCGGTTTTCGTCGGGATCGAGGATGATCGCCATGCGGCACATCGGACTGTCCTGGGGCTCCCAGAGAAATTTGGTTCCTGCCGTGCGGAGCTTGGTCATGAAGCCATCGAAGTCATCGACCTCAAGGGCGACGGCGGGGCCAGCATTGGCGGGTGGCCATTTATTGCCTGCACCCGTGATGAGAGCTAAGCAGCCGCTACCGATATCGTACTCCACCCATTGGGGATCGTCATCTTGTCCCCACTTTCGGGAAACGGACAGTCCCAGGGTTTTTTCGTAGAAGTCCCGTGAGCGCTGCATGTCTGTGACAGGGTAACCGGTGAAGGCAATTTCAGTGATCTTCATAACGAGGTGGGGGACGTAGGGGTACGCGTTCTTTGTGTAGGAGTGGCCATCGCTCAATCGCTCAATCCAAGCCTCGAACGATCAAAGCCGCTACGGGTTTGGCTATCAGCCACAGGACAACTGCGGCTACAATGTGGACGAGAACCAACCGAACGAAGAGCGCTCCAGCGGACGGTGAGAGTCCCGCACCCAACGAAAGCGTGGTGAAGTAGGTGAAGACGCCGTAGAGGAGCACGGCGACGGCTGCAGTGCGAAAAATAATGGCGAGGATCGAGTAAGAGGAGCGCATGGGGATAAGGGCCATAGACGCCCACCGCTCCGGATGGTTCGCACACGGCGCTGCGGCTTTTTCCCCGTGCGCTTACTCGGGATATTTCCTATCTCATCCCTTCGAGAGGCTAAGCTGCCGCAGACAAGTCGGTATCGCACGTAATGGCAAACGTGCGGTATCGCGACAGCACGCGGTCAGCTCAGGCGAAAATTCCTTTGACCACTTCGCCGTGAACGTCGGTAAGACGGAAGTCGCGACCTTGAAANNCAGATTCCCAAAAGGTGGAGGATGGTGGCCTGAAGATCGTGGACGTGGACTTTGTCTTTGACGACATTCACGCCGAGATCATCGGTTTCGCCATAGGACATTCCCGCACGCACGCCACCTCCTGCCATCCACGTGGTAAACGCGTAGGGATGGTGATCGCGACCCCAGCGTTTGCGCTCTTCTAAATTTCCTTGGATGAAGGGGGTACGACCGAACTCGCCTCCCCAGATTACCAGCGTGTCGTCAAGAAGCCCAAGGCGCTTGAGATCCATTACCAGTGCAGCACTGGGTTGGTCGGTATCGCGGCACTGATCATAAAGCTCTGTCGTCACCGAGTTGTGTTGGTCCCACCCAGCGTGCATCAGTTGGATATAGCGTGAACCACGTTCGATGAGTCGCCGCGCCATGAGACAGTTGTGCGCGAAGCTGCCCGGCTCTTGCACTTGAGGTCCGTAGCTTTCCAGGACTTCTTTGGGCTCTTTGGAAAAGTCGGCAAGATCCGGAACGCTCGACTGCATCCTGAAGGCCATCTCGTATTGAGAAATACGAGTGGCAACTTCCGGGTCACCGAAATCGCGCAACTTGAGCTCATTGATCTTGGCGATCTCATCGAGTACGCTGCGTTTAGTCTGCTGACTGATGCCCTTGGCGTTATCGAGGTACAGCACCGGTTCGCTGCCGCCCCGGAATTTTACTCCTTGAAAACGAGACGGGAGAAATCCTGAACCCCAGTAAAACTCACTAAAGATCTGACCGCAGGTGGTACCTTTGTTTACCGACGTCATGACGACGAAGGCGGGTAACTCTTCCGTCTCAGAGCCTAGACCATAAGTCATCCAGGCGCCTAAGGTGGGTCGGCCGGGCAACTGAGAGCCGCTCAGCATGAACGTGATCGCCGGGGCGTGGTTCACGGAGTCGGTCTGCATTGACTTTACGAAGCACAGCTCGTCGGCGATGCGCGCCGTGTGGGGAAGCAATGCGCTGACCCAAGCTCCGCTTTGACCGTGCTGCTTAAACGGTTCCACGGGAGCCAGCAGAAGTTTGCCTGAGGCCTCGCCCGTCATGGTGCTGAAAACCTTGTCGCCCAAGTATTGTCCCGGAATGGGCACACCATGCATCTGATGAAGCTTGGGTTTCCAATCGAAGAGGTCGACATGAGTCGGGCCCCCATTCATGAATAGATAAATGACACGTTTNNTCGAAAGGAGATAACCCAGACCAGCGAGACCGATGCCGCCCGCGCTGTGGTTGATAAACTGGCGGCGGGAAAGGTGCTGTTGACGTTGAAGAATCGGATTCATGGTCACTCCTTCGTGAGGGCTTCGT
>DKKJ01000302.1:0-229 GCA_002455175.1 Opitutaceae bacterium UBA6669 | reverse complement strand
TCAGCCAGGCAAATTGCGGTCCAGGCGGCGTGGAGATCCTTCGGCAAGTGAGACCGGGACGGAAATTCACCGACAGTGAGGAGCTCGCTGGCATCATTAGGATTTTCCTGAAAGGCACGACGATGGCGGGCTAGGCCGGCCAGGAGGATGGAAGATTCTTCCGAAGACGGCGGACGACTAAGGAGACGGACAAAAACATCGGACAAGCGCTGCTCTTCGGTTTTTTCTC
>DKKJ01000231.1 GCA_002455175.1 Opitutaceae bacterium UBA6669 | reverse complement strand
TAGGTGCACTTTTCCATCACGCCGCGCATGCGCACGGTGACTTCGGGGTTCTTCACCATCTTGACCAGCTCGGGCATGCCCGACTTGCCCAAGGGGCCCATGTAAATCGAATCGATGGCGCGCTTATTCCAATCGAAGAAATTGAAGCGTCGAACCTTGTACGGACAGTTGTTCGCACAGTAGCGGGTACCGATACANNCCATCAATGCGGCCGTCCGAGTAGTACCGGTCCAGACGGATCCAGTGCATCTCGCGACCGCGAAGAACCTGATCCTTTCCAACGATCGGAATGTTGTTCTCAGCCTGACAGGCCACCACACAGGCATTGCAACCAATGCAGGTGTTGAGGTCGATCGACATCCCCCACTGATGGACACCGTCGAAGTCAGGAGTTTCGTAGAGTGAATTACCACGCGGCGTTTTCACTGACACCTCGGACAGCGGCATATTGCGGTCCTTGCCGAGGTTCGCGGGTGCATGCGACTCCATCCCGAAGGAGTTCACCCAATCCGGATTCTCCGCGAACTCGGTGATGTTGGCCTCGCGAACGATGTCGCGGCCTTCCATCGACCAATGCTCTTGCGTGTTGGCCAGAAGATAGCGCTCGCCAGTCAGCTCAATCTTAGCGCCCACAGCGATGTGAGGCGCGCCGGCTGTCCGCAAAGGATAGAAATTGTGGCCCGTGTTCTTACCAATCCGGCCCGAAACGGTGCGTCCATATCCCAGGGGAAGAACGATCGTGTAGTCGGACAAGCCCGGCTGAATGTGCAACGGACCCGTAACGGTGCGTCCATTGAGCGTCACCTTGCCAATAAAGGCGTTTTCCTTGCCGAGACTGAACTCGGCCGTTTCCTTACGCGAGACCTGCAACATCGATCCAGCAGGATCGACTCCCAACTCCCTGCCCAACTTGGGGCTGATGAGGATCGCGTTGTCCCAGGCGAGCTTGGTGACAGAATCAGGACATTCCTGCAGCCAACCGTTGTTGGCAAAACGGCCGTCGTCGACTTTGCCGTCCGCCGTGAAACGAACTTCCAAGGAGTCCTTGGAAACCGCTACAGGAGCAGCCGCAGCGTTCAGGGCGGTCCGGAGGTTGCCGGCATTGACGCGTACATTGGCCACCGGATAAGCGGACCCCTCAAGTACACCGTCGTGCAGGAATTTACGGAAAGCGGCTTCATTGGACAAGCCGGTGATCGTATTGAAGACCAGCGTGTACGGGTCGGTCGTCGCTTCCCCTGCAATGCGCGCAAGGACCTCGAGATCCGTCAAGCCGCCGAACAAAGGAAGAATCTGCGGCTGAATGGGAACGATCGTTCCATCAGAGGTACGAGCATCGCCCCAGGATTCGAGGAAGTGGGCTGCCGCGATGTGAGTCGAAGCAAGGGGTGAGGTCTCATCTGAATAATAGCCCAGGCGAACCACATCTCCCACCGATTTGACAGCTCCAGCGAAATCGAGATCCGCGGGAGCGTTGTAAGCGGGGTTACCGTTCAGGATCACCAGGGTGCGGACAGAGCCGCTCTTCACTGCTGTGACCAAATCCGAAATCGATGCGGCCGGAGCGGCAGGCGTAGGAACCGTNNAACCGTGACAAACTGGACGGTCGAGCCGATGTTGCCAAGGTGGGCATTGATGGCGTGGACCACACTGTGTACGGCTGCCGGGAGATGCGCTCCGGCAACGACCACACACGCGCCCCTATTGTCATTGAGATCTTTGGCCGCAGCGGAAAGCCACTTGGCCTTGTCCTTGAAGTCGAGCCCGCCAGCGAGAGTAGAAAACGCGGCGTCTCCAGTGACCTCCGCGGCCAGAGCCGCGGCAAAGGCGAGCATGTTGCTACTAGCCAAGCGGAGACGATGATCGGCCATCGCACCCGTGAGCGTCATGATGCTCTCCACCGCGTACAAGCGGCTCATCGGATCCGTCGGCTTGGTGACCTTACGACCTTTCGCGAAATCGCGCGCGTAGGCCAACGAGTGGGCCTCCGAATGGAGAAAATCTGAGTCGATCGAGATCACGCGCTTGGCGCGATCAAAGCGGTACAGCGGCTTGACGTTGCTGCCAAAAACCGCGCGCGCTCCCTCGACGGAAGCCTCGCTCTGCACCGGCTCGTACTCGGCCCACACGGCGCGTGGAAACCGTTGACGAAGGCGAGCGACCAGCGCCGCTCGCGTCGGCGAGCTGGATTCATCCGCCAAGAAGGCAAGTCCCGCCCCTTGATTGCTGGCGTAGGTCTGGCCAATACCGGCCAACACATCGTGGACCGCCGCTGCAGAGGCCGCGGTACCCTTGATCGTATGCGTCGTAGTGCGGTCAGGATCGTAAAGATCGAGAACAGCAGCCTGTGCCAAAATCGAAGTTCCACCGCCGTAGGGTTGATAACTTGGATTTCCCTCGAGCTTGGTCGGACGACCTTGGTGCGTTTCTGCCAGCAGAGGCACCGCACCGGAACGCAACGGCATCGCCGTCGCGAAATAGAGAGGCAAACCAGGAATGACGCCTTCGATCGATTTGCCGTAGGGCAGAATCTTTTCTTCGGGGCGGCGGCAGCCGGAGGCCAAGCCCATTCCGCCCAAAGCAAAGGAGGCGGCCATGATCTTGAAGAAATGGCGGCGATCGACGCCGTTCAACTCGGCGGCTCCCGCCGGAAACTCACGGGCAACCTGGTCTTGAAAGCCAGGTGTCGCGGCCAGTTCATCAAGACTGCGCCAGTAGCGCGGTCCGCTCAGTTCGCGTTCCGACGGTTCAGGATGCTGAAATTTGCGTTTCATCGATGGCAGCCGGAGCAGCTTTGCGGCGGTTTAACATTCCAGTCGTGGACGAACTTTGTCCCTTGTTCAATTTGGCCCTTCGTGCCTTCCGGATGGGTCCAATCAAGCTTGGTCACCAACTCAGGAGAGCGGAGGTGCTTCTCAGGTTGCCGATGGCAATCGAGACAGAAACTCATCGAAAGTGGCTTTTCATGCCTGACGACCTCCATCTGGTCGATCCGTCCATGACATTCGACGCAGGAAACACCACGTGCTACGTGCACGGAGTGGTTGAAGTAAACGTAATTGGGGAGGACGTGGACATTCACCCACGGAACAGGATCACCCGATTGATAGCTGACACGCACCGGTTCGAGCAGAGGACTGTTCGTCTTGATGATGCTGTGGCAGTTCATGCAGGTCTGCGACGTGGGGATGTTGGAATGTCCCGACTTCTCGACGTTGCTATGACAAAAACGGCAATCGATACCCAACTGTCCCGCGTGCAGCGAGTGGCTGAAGGGAACCGGTTGAACGGGAGCATACCCCACCCGCGTGTACTTTGGCGTGGCGTAATAGGTGGTGGCAGCCGTCACGATACCACCCAAGACAAACAGATAAATGACTATCTGTAGGGGCAGCCGATTGGGNNCTCCTGGTTAACGAGAGACGAGCTCAGACTGAGTCCGCATGACGCGGAACCGCCCGAGACTCGGGACGCACAGTCACGACGGGAGTGGAAACCGTCGCCGAGACTGGCGACGAAATCGTGTTTACCGATCGACCGAGGAGTGCAGGCGCAACTCCGACGGCGGCAAAAAGCCCAAGCAGCTTGCCAAAAAACGTTTTTCTCGTGGAAAGGTTACTCACAGGTCGTCAGCAAATTGGTAATCAGCTGCGAATCGAAGGAAGCACCCCCTGGAATGTAAACTAAAAATTCCCCCGTAGGTTCGGAAAATACCCAGACATAAGCTGGACAGCGGTCTTTGCTCCGTCGCGGCTAATCTTCTCGGCCTGGTTTCGCTAACTATGGGCGGCAATCGACTTCCGTAACGCCTCTACTTGTCGTCGTCAGCGTTTTAATGAGACAGCGACTCAAGTACAACTGACTTTAGAGGAACAAGCCGTCGCGCATTGGTCGCGTGTGATCGCAGCGATTCGCGATCTCTGGGTTGTGGGTCACCAATACAATCGCCTGGCCATTTTCTTTAGCGAGTCGAGTGAGCAAATCGAAAATAATGGCAGAATTGCGTACGTCGAGGTTCCCCGTGGGCTCATCGGCCAAGATGATCGCCGGCTGATTGGCCAACGCCCGCGCGATCGCGACTCGCTGCTGCTCGCCCCCTGAGAGTTGGGTTCCCAAGCGGTGGGTTTTGGCGCCTAAACCTACGGCGTCTAATAATCCATGTGCCCGCTCAGCCATTTCCTTTTCGCTGTAGCGCCCCAGTTTCCGCATGGGCATCATGACATTATCCAGGGCAGTGAATTCCAGCATCAGAAAGTGAAACTGGAAAACAAATCCGATGTGCTCACCACGAGCCGCGGTCCGCGAAGCATCATGGTGATTCGACATCAACTGCCCATTGATCCAAATCTCCCCTTCATCCGGCCGGTCGAGAAGTCCCAGCAGGTAAAGCAGCGTGGATTTTCCGCAGCCTGAAGGACCGACGACCGCGTACACTTCGCCCCGCTTGGCTTCAAACGACACCCCTCGAAGCACGTGCACCCGCCCCTCACCCTGCCCTAGGTAGCGGTGGAGGTGTGAGCACCGCAGGGCGATTTCGGAGTTGGGCGTGGCAGACATAGCGGCGCGTAAGGAGAAAACGGATTAGACTACGGTTACTGAGCCGTTCCGCGAATGACATCGCCAGGCTCCAGACGAGCGGCTCGCCGTGCTGGGATCAGGCTCGCGACCATCACCATCACAATAGAAATCCCTACCGCCGCGACGTAGTGCCAAATCGACCAATCCACTAGGAAGCGATCCGTTGAGAAGATGCCTCGTATCCGCATAGGCATAAGAGAGACGACATACGTCACGCCTGCTCCCAGGCCGCATCCCAGCACCGCTCCGACAGCGAGGACAATCACCGCCTGCCAGAGAAAAATACGCGTGATATCGACGCGGGTGTAACCCATGGAACGAAGAATCGCAATGTCCTTGGTTTTCTCCATTACAATCAAAGCCAATGTGTTATACATCGCCAACCCAGCGATGAGCGTGAAAACGGAAACCGTGATTCCCGTGGAAACTTTGAGGGCGCTAAAAACGTTTAGCCAGATCTTCTCTCGTTCCTGCCAAGGGGCCGCGCTGTGGCCAAGCACGGCCTCCATATGTGCCGCATCCAAGGGTGCACGATCGCGGTCAAACAAGTTCACCTGAATAAACGATGCACCGCGCCGCTTTTTCAGGAGCGACCGAGCTTCGCCCATGTGCATGTAAACTCGCACCTTGTCGATATCACCAATGCCCGTTTCAAAAATCGCGGACACGCGATAGCGTCGTAGCTCGGTGTCTGCTTTTAGAAGAAACGAGTCCCCCACTTGGAGTTGCAGGCGCTCCGCCAACATCACGCCCATGAGAACTCCAGAGGGGCTTTCCCGAAACGTGGTCAGGTCGCCTTGAACGATCTGCCGGCCAAGATCGGAAACGGAGAGATGGTCCTCAAGATTGATGCCGTAGACTCGAGCACTGGCGTTTTTGAAGTTCGAACGAACCTCCGCAGAACTGTGCAGCACTTCCGAGGTACCGGAAACATTAGAAAACTTCTGCAACGCATCGATCACCAAGCGAGGTTCATCGACACCCTCCACGTATTGCACCCCGTCTTTGAACTCCACCACGAATCCATCCACATCCCCGCCACCGTGCGCCTCCATGGTGCGAATGGTCGCCTGGATACGATCCTCGACTCGGATCGCTCCATCGGTGCCGAGGATCGTGCGAATGAAAAACTTTTCGAAGCCTGTGGTGGTCGCTTGGGTCACTACGAAGAGCCCAACGCCCAGCACGATACAGGAAAGGCTCATGAACATGGCCCGTCGCCGCGCCGTAAGAAAGCGAAAGGCGATGCGAAAATTAGTCGACATGAGGACCTCGGACGGGGCGTGCGCTCTCGAAGATCTGGGCTTAGAAGCGCGAGGAACGCGACGTGGCTTCGAGCTGTACGCGCACACGATCGCCCGCCTTGATCATGTCCAATTCTTCTACCAGGACATGCTCCCCTTCCTGGAGGCCTTCCAGGACTTCGACTTTGTTCAGACTGGTGAATCCTAGTTTCACCGAACGAAGTTCCACCACGCCGTTCTTGGCCACATACACTTTGCCGCCAAAAAGAGCCCGACGCGGAATTACCAAGGTATTGAGATGCTCATCGACGACGATGCTCACTTCGCCGGTCAGGCCAGGCACTAACTTAGCCGTGTCGATGTCGACATTAAGGTACACAATGTAGCGTTGAGTGGTGGGGTCCGCCGTGGGCAGCACTTTCGAAACCGAGGCGCCATAAAGCTGCTCTCCGTATCCAAGAAACCGTACCGAAGCTTTGTCCCCTACCTTGATACCGGAGAAGTTCTCCTCACTGATTCGAGCATCGATGGTTCGGGTGGCAGAAATGATCGTCACTACCGGCGACTCGTTGCCAATGATGTCACCTGGAAATGCAAATACCTCAGAGATCTGCCCGTCCACGGGCGATGTCACCGTCATGCGTTGCAGGCGAAGTTTTTTCACTTCGAGGGAGTTTTTAAGCGCCGCAATCGAAGCCTCGATATCCACCGTCTCCAACTGAAGCCTCTTTTGAATTGCTTCGACCCCACTCCGCGCACGATCGACAGTCAGTTGGGACATTTTTCCTTCAGCGAGGAGTCTCTCTAAATTTTGGAGATCCGAGGTGGAGTTTTTGAGTTCAATCTCGATGAGAGATCCCACCTCGCGCCGCTTCTCTGCGGTGGCTAGGGTGTTCTGCGTCGCAGCGATTTCGAGCTCCAGATCGGACGTATCCAATTTAATCAAGAAATCCCCTTTTTTGATCATCTTGCCGACTTCAAGAACACCCTCTGCCACCAGCCCACCGACGGCCGAACGCACGATCACGGAACGCTCGGCATTAACCGTGACACTCCCGGGCACGGCATTGGGTGCATTTTCGCGGGAAACCGCCACGGCTTTCACCCATGGGCGGCTCTTCTGCCACCAAAAATAGGCGATTCCCCCGAGCACCCCGAGGGCGATGAGGATGCGTAGAAAAACAAAGGCGGTCGTGCGCTGACTCATGGCGGAGAAGGTGGAAAAGCTTGGAGCGCGGGATCGCGTCCGACACTCGAAATAAACTCGGCAATACGGCCCAGCAGGTCGTTGCGCACCGCCATGGTTTGAATCTGCGTAGCATCGCGCGACAGCTTTACGCCCTCGATTNNGCCTCACATCGTTTTCTTTCGATCGAACCATCTCATTCGCCTGATCGAGGGTGTGCTCCGACAAAGCAGCGCCACGGGCAGAAAACTCCAACTGACGCACTTGATTTTTAACCAACTCATCCTGCTCGCGTTCGCGGTCGGTCTGCTCCGCTTTTAACTGCCGAATCCGAAGGCGCGACGCGCGGCGCTGGGCCGAGGTAGAAAACCCGTCAAAGACCGCCCAATTGATGTTAATCCCGCCAAAAAACGACTGCGTGCGGGCTTTGTCAGCCGGACTGCCAGTGTACCCCACTTCATCCTGGGAAACGCCGGTGACGAAATTGAACTTAGGGCGAAGGTTCTTATCGAGGATCGCATAGTTCAGCTTCTCCTGTTCCACTCTCAACCGCGCCACTTCCAAGCGATAAATCCCGGATCCAGGCGCAGCCGCATCGAAATGATCGGAAAGCGCCGCTAGACGTTCGCGAGGGAAAACGATCTTGGGCACGTGATCAGGAATAGATTCGTCCGAAAGTGCCTCACTTCCCGTTAGGCGTTCGACCGTCATCTTGGCTAACCGATAGTCCTCATGCGCACGGTCACGGTCGAGTTCAGCGTACTGGGATCGGAGAACGGGACCGTCGAGATCCGCACGCGACATGAGTCCCGCCTTTAACTGGGTCTCCACATGTTGCACCTCGGCCCGAACCAAGCGGAGCGCTTCATCCGCACGTTTGACGTTCGCTTTCGAAACGACGAGACGGAGATAAGCTGCTCTGACTTCAAGCACAAGGAGGCGGCAGGTCTCCGCGTGGTTATTCTCCGCAATTTTCGCGGTGAGCTTCGCATACTGATGTCCGGCCTTAAGTGCGCCCCAGTGATAGAGCGGCTGGGTCAAACTCATGTTGTACATGAGCTTTGCCCCGTAGAGAGGGTCCTCTCGATCCAGCCGACGATCCTGAGTATAGGAGTAGGTCATATATCCTCCCACCGACGGCAACAGTCTCGCCCGTTGCTGCCCGATATTTTCTTGGGCAATCAGAAACTCGAGATTCGAGTTAATCGCTCGAGGAGATTGCTCAACCGCCTTCTCCAGAAGAGGAACCAAAGCAGGAAAGAGCCGCTCAGCCAGTGGAATCGACGGATCCACTGTCGGCTGTGCCCATCCATGGGTTGACCCAAGCAGGCTGGCGACAAGCGCTGCCCGACAACTCCAACGCAAAAAGACTCTGAGCAAAACTTCAGCCATCAGCGACGATCAGGAGAAACCCGCAGACGGCAGAAGCTTGCAACCGATTGCAACCTTGAAAGTGAAACTCTTCAGCGCCCACACCCTCCGCTGAGGGCTGTGAACGCCGGAAGCCGCATCTGTTCCGCGCAAACGAGAATCACATGATGCCCACGCCCACGTGATCACACGCTCTTCCTTCACTACCAAAAGTTAGGCGCAGAGCACGTCCGCGCCTAAATCTTAAGGCAAAACCCTTACCTTGATGTTACGGTAGTCAGCTCGACTCTCCGGATCGTGGCCTTGGATGGCGAACGTTCCATGATCGAGCAAACGGCCTGCGAAATTCGCCGGGCGCTCCGGTTTATCTTCCTCGGTGTAGGACGAAATCATNNCGATCTTCTTGCCTTCAACTTTGATGCGAAGCGTGAACCATTCCCCGTCTTTCACGGGTGCTTCGTAGTTGTCCTTGATGCCGTAGATACCAGCCGTCCGCTTGGGATCTTTATGTGAGTTGTTCACCTGTACTTCGTACCCTTTGGACGGCCAGCCCTTATCCTGCCACACGGTGTGGAAATAAACACCAGAGTTGCCCTTGGGATAGGTCTTCACATCGAGTTGTAGCTCGAAATTTTTGAAGTCGTGGTTCTGCACTGACCCTTCGTAGAAGAGGTGAGAGCGAGGTCCCGCAACGACGAGGATTCCGTCTTTGACGGAGAACGTAGATGGATTCTCGGTCGATGGACGCCAACCGCTCAGGCTTTTACCATCGAAGAGGAGCTTCCATCCATCCGCCTTTTCTTTCGCAGTGAGCGAATTTGCTTCACCCGCTCCAAGGCGGGTCAGCGTAGCCAATAGAATGAGGCAAACAAACTGCAGGGGTTTAAGGGTCATAAAGAGATAANNGAATTAGGCACCCGCGCCGGCGCGGGCCGCCACATAAGGTTCCTCGCGTAGAACACCCTGCCGACGTCCCGTGAGAAGGAGATACCATTGGCGGGCGCATGTGATAACGACCAAGAGCACGAGGACCAAGAAGGCACCCGTCACTGCGACGTTGACGTACTGATTCATCAAAAGGTGCTTCAAACCGGCGATCTGCGCGTCGGTTCCTCCTGCAGCAATTTGCGACTGGAATTGACGCGCTGCACTTAAGAACCCAAGGCGAGGATCAGCGCTGAAGATCTTTTGCCACCCGGCCGTGACCGTCACGGACAGAAGCCACGAGAGCGGCAGCAACGAAACCCAGATGTAACGGGTGCGACCCATCTTGATCAGGACCGTCGTGCCCAACGAAAGCGCGATCACCGCCAGGAGCTGATTGGCGACGCCGAAAATGGGCCACAGCGAATTGATCCCTCCTAACGGATCTACCACCCCCTGGTACAAAAAGTACCCCCAACACGCCACAAAGCCGGCACTCGCGACCCAGTTCCCCGCAGTTGAGGTCGTTCGCCCCAAGGGTTTCCAAATGTAGCCTAGGAGATCTTGCACTAAAAACCTCCCCACACGTGTCCCAGCATCAATCGTGGTCAAAATAAATAAGGCCTCGAACATGATCGCAAAGTGGTACCACAAAGCGAGGGCTGCCTTGCTTCCAATCACTCCGGCGAACATGTGAGCCATTCCTACCGCAAACGTGGGGGCACCCCCGGTACGACCGATCATCGTCTTCTCCCCGACATCTGCCGCCAATGTGTCCATTTGGGCAACTGTCACCGGGAATCCGAGTTCCGTCACCTTTGCAGTCACGGCCGCAGGCTCTCCTCGCAGATTGATGGCAAAGTACTCGCCAGGCTCCATCACACACGCTGCGATCAAAGCAATGACACCGACCAACATTTCGGTGACCATCGCCCCATAACCCACGATACGGATGTCACGCTCACTGGCGATCAGCTTGGGCGTCGTACCGGAAGCAATGATGGAGTGGAATCCAGAGACCGCCGCACACGCGATCGTGATAAAGCAAAAGGGGAAAACGGCGCCGGCAAAAACGGGCCCCGAACCATCGATAAATTGAGTAATGGCCGGCATCTTCAAGGTAGGCGCCACCACCACGATCGCGATGCCCAAGAGGGCGACCGCACCGATTTTCATAAAGGTGCTGAGGTAGTCGCGGGGAGCCAGCAATAACCACACCGGCAGCACGCTGGCGAGTAAGCCGTAAGCCATGATCCAGAGAGCCAACTCGCGTTCACCCAACGTGAGGATCGATTCCAAGGCCGTACCGTGAATCCACTGTCCTCCGACCACCGCCAGGAGCAACCCCACCACACCAAAGGCACTCACCACCCCCACGCCCATCTTTCCGTAACGCATGGCCAGCCCCATGAAGAGCGCGATCGGCATCGTAGCCAAGATGGTGAACAGTCCCCACGGGCTTTCCGCCAGTGCCCGGACCACCACCAGTCCCAGCACGGCCAGGATGATCGTCATGATCCCAACAATACTGATCAGTGCGAGCAGTCCGGCAAAGGGTCCCACTTCGTCGCGCACCATCTGGCCGAGCGACTTACCCCCACGCCGGGTGGAACAGAAGAGAACAATAGAATCATGGACCGCTCCTCCCAAAGTCGCACCGACCAAGATCCACAACAAACCGGGAAGAAAACCGAACTGCGCCGCCAGCACTGGCCCCACCAGGGGTCCCGGACCAGCGATTGCCGCAAAATGGTGCCCGAAAACCACCCACTTGTTGGTCTTTACAAAGTCCCTTCCGTCCTCTTTTACGACCGCAGGCGTCGCGCGCATGTTATCGAGGGTCAACACCTTCGCCATGAGCCACGCCGAATGAAACCGGTAGGCGATGGCAAAAACGCAGACCGAGGCCACCACCATCCACAGGGCATTGACCGGCTCGCCCCNNAGTGACCCAGCGCCAGCCAGAGCCACTGCACCCCACCCCAAAAATCGCAGCACTTTGCGGCCAGGGGTAACCTCTTGTTTCAATGCGGAACGCGTCATAGGTGAGCTCCTCGGGGTAAAGGGAAAATCATCCCGCTACGTCAGAGTGAAACGACGGAGTCTGTCAACCCTCACGGGGGGCCCCAAAAGTGTGAAACGGTCAGGCTGGTGGATCGCTGCGGGATGCTCTTCAGCCCTGCGTCCTTCCTCAATCCACCCTCCATTTTAGGGACTGAGCGTTCACCGGGTCGTCACCTGCTGTTCACGGCGGCGACGCGAGGTCGTCACGTGATTCCGCGATACTGCCCCTCGTTTGCCCGCTGCAGCCTAATCACGTCCACCTTCAGGCGCGACTTGGCGGCGCGAGCTCTACGTAAGCACCCATGAAAAAATCGTCCCTTCTCCACCTTGGTCGTCGCGCCGGCACCGTTCTCTTGCTCGGCAGCCTGTCCTCACTCCACGCTGCCAGCCAGCTCCCTGGCAGTTCCCGCGCGCCTTTCCTCCTACCGGTTCCAGAAAATACCCTCTGGACTAGCACTGCCATCATGACTGCCGGTGACACCGCAGGCAACGGCTTCCGTCTCGCCGGGATTCTCGACGGCATGGGTGCGTTTGATAACGGCGACGGCACCTTCACGGTGCTCGTGAATCACGAACTCGCCGCCAACCGCGGCATCGTCCGCAGTCACGGAGGCCAGGGAGCCTTTGTATCCAAACTTACGATTCGCAAAAGCGATCTCTCAGTGATCGCTGGCGAGGATTTGATCAAGTCCGTCCGGTCATGGGACGTCGCCACCGGCACTTGGGTCACACCCCCCGCGGGCGATGCCCGGCTAAACTTCGGCCGATTCTGCTCCGCCGATCTCGCCGCTCCCAGCGCCTACTACAATCTGGCCACAGGTCTGGGTACACCGGAGCGAATTTTCATGAACGGGGAAGAAATCGGTGATGAAGGACGTGGTATCGCCTCGGTGGTGACCGGACCCGATGCGGGCATCGCTTTCGAGCTCCCGGCAATCGGTAAATTTTCCTGGGAAAATTCCATGGCCTGCCCGTACCCGCAGGACATGACCATCGTCGCTGGCACGGACGACTCCACTCCTGGCCAAGTCTATTTTTACCTCGGCCGGAAACAAAGCACGGGCAACACGGTCGAGCGAGCCGGCCTCAAGGGCGGAAAGCTCTTCGGAGTAAAAGTGCAAGGTATGGCCACAGAATCCACCGCCGAATTCGCGCGCTCCCAGCGTCTTAGTTTCTTCACCCTCGCTGAGTTAGGCGATGTCAGCCTGAAGACGGGTGCTGAGATTCAGACCATGAGTGTCGGCGCGGCCGTTACCGCGTTCAATCGTCCAGAAGACGGGGCCTGGAATCCGTCGGCTCCCCATGAATTCTATTTCGTTACGACGGCCTCGATGACGACGCCCTGCCGGCTCTGGGTGCTCCGGTTCAACGACATCACGCAGCCTGAGTCAGGCGGAGTCATCGAAATGCTCTGGGACGGGGCTCATGACGGCGACAAGTCCGCTCGCATGTTTGATAACATCACCGTTACCGCCAACGGCCAGGTCTTGCTGCAGGAAGATCCAGGTAACAATGCTTATCTCGCTCGTATCCACACCTACGATATCGCCAAGCGCACACTGCGCACGGTGGTCGCCCATTCGTCTGCGCTCTTCCTCCAAGGCGGCACGGGCTTCATCACCCAAGACGAAGAATCTTCAGGGATCATTGACGTGAGCTCGATCCTCGGCGCGCCCGACACGTATCTGGCAGTCGATCAGGTCCACGCGGCGCCGACGGCCAACGCCACGGAAGTGGTGGAACAGGGACAGCTTTTCCTGCTTTCTCCCTCCACGCGCTCGGTGAACATCTCCAGCCGGGGACGGGTTTCCGCCTCGGATCCCATGATTGCGGGCTTCATCATTTCTGGGACCGAACCCAAGACCGTGCTGGTCCGGGCGCTTGGACCCACGTTGTCCGCCTTTGGAGTGAGCGGCACGCTGGGCAATCCCCGACTCCAACTCTTCCGCGACGGCCAGCCCGTAGCTGAAAACAACGATTGGCGCTTCAATCAAAATGCCGCTGGCATTTCCGCCACCGGCATGGCGCCGACCACGGCCAGCGAATCCGCGCTTCTCCTCACCTTGGCTCCCGGTGCCTACTCCGCCGTGGTTCGCGATGAAACCAGAGGCTCTGGCACGGCCTTGGTCGACGTATTCGAATTTGTCCAGCGCCCCGCGCACACCGCAGCTCGCGTCGTCAATTTGTCGACCCGCGCGACGGTCGGAAGCGGCGATGACGTCCTGATTGGTNNGGCGCTTCACTTGGGCAGTATGGCGTGACCCAGCCGCTCGCCGACAGCACCCTGGAAATAGTCGATCAACGCGGCCTGGTCGTCGTCAGCAACGACGACTGGAACAACGACGTTGCTGCCCGCGCTTACTTCCAAACGCAGACGAGTCTACGTCCGTCCAACGCCACCGACGCCGCCGCCTTGGTCTCTCTCGCACCTGGCACCTACACGGTGATCATCCGCGGTAAGCATGGAGCAAGCGGAACGGCCCTGGCCGAAGTCAACACGCTCTGAGCCGAACTGGAATCGCGCAAGATCAGATCGTTTCCGCTCGGGGTAGGTGAACCGTGAAACAGGTACCTACCCCGAACGTACTCTCCACAGCAATTCGACCCCCGTGAGCCTGAATGATGGCTTGCGAGATCGCCAAACCGAGCCCGGTACGGCCTTCGCCACCCGACCGAGCTCGATCCGCCCTGAAAAACCGCTCGAAAACACGCGGTAAGTCGGTAGCAGATATCCCAATACCTGTATCAGCTACCTTGAGGTGAGTTCCGGCGCTGGTGGACTCCACCATTACCGACACCGAGCCTCCCGCGGGGGTGTACTGAATCGCGTTCTGCACCAAGTTGATCACCACCTGCGCCAAGCGTAACGTATCGCCCAGAACTTCGGTGGGTTGGAGGTTCAAGACCAGATTCAGGTGCTGTCCTTCCGCTAAAGGCTTCAAACGCTCGACGCAGCCTTCAACCAATTCGGTGAAGTCAACGGGTTGCCGGACCATCTCCTCCTGGCCGGCATCGAAGCGCGCGAATTGGAGCAGCATATCCGTCAGTCGCCGCATCCTTCGAGCCGTCTCGAGACACCCCTCCAAAGCCTCCCGGTAGTCTCCCAATGATCTTTCCCCNNTTCCCGGGCGAGCGTGCTCTGCGCCTCGGTAATCATAACCGCCAGAGGAGTGCGGAGTTCGTGGGAAGCATCCGCCGTGAACCGCTTTTGATCCTCAAGCGTGTGCGCCAGCGCGCTGAAACTACGGTTCAGAACCTCGGCCAAACGCGCGAGTTCGCGAGGCATTCCAGTCGCGTCGATGCGCTCGTTGAGCGTGCCTTGCGAAATGCGTGTGGCTGCAGCGGCAATCTCTTCGACGGGCTTGATGGCTCGAGTGACAAGCCAACTCGCACCACCTACGCCGATAGCCAGAACGAAGATCCCTGCCACCACCAGCCAAACCCCGAATTGACGCGCCCCTTCCATCTGCGGAGCCTGCAGAATTCCCACCAAAANNGTAAAGCTCATGACTCCCGCAGATGCACCGGAGGACATCGGCCGATCCCACCCCTGCGGAAGAAAGCCGGAAGCCCCTAGCAAATTCCCTTCGCGCGACCAGATCTGAAAATACGGTGCGCTGGGCTCCGAGCTCGCGAAGAGGTCTCGATTTTCCGAAGAAAGGTTGATCCGCCTGGGTCTTCCTGGATCGCGCCAAGGTGGAGACTGCGGTTCACGACTCTCGCGGCTGCGTTCGACTCGAGATGGGGAGATTTGGGACTCACCCCAAGTCTCTTCTTGGTTTCGACTGAGTCTGCTTTCTTCACGAGGGGGAGGGCGAAAACCCGGAGGAGGATTGCCCGCTGATCCCGTTCCACCAGGGCCACGGACATCCCTAACGAGAGAGGCAATCCATCGGGTCAGACGCTCGTCGAGCGCCGCCATTTGCTCACGTCGATTCAACTGGTAAGCCGTGATCCCAAACCCGCTCAGGATCAGCAAAAGCAAAACGCCGATCCAAATCAGCAGCCGTCCTCGCAGAGAGTCTTCACCAAAAAAACTCATGGCCGAGGCTCTCCGCCGGATCTACTGCTTTCCTTCGATGAGAAACAAGGCCGCACGTGGTTGCGAATTTCAGTTTCCAACACAGTACCCTAGCCCCCTTCGTGTGAGGATAATCTCGTGGCCAAGCTTTTTGCGAATTCCGGAAATATGCACATCGAGGAGATTCGAGAGACTATCTTCATTCTCGTCGAAGAGGTGTTCATAAAGATCTCCTCGAGTCACCAACTTACCACGGTGAAGAGCCAAGTACTCTAGTATGGAATACTCCCGCGCCGTCAGCGCTACCAGGCGGCTTTCGCGCGTAACGGTCCGTCCCCGGAGATCAATCCTCACATCGCCTATCACAATCTGAGACTCCGCCTGCCCCGCCGCGCGACGGATGAGGGCGCGTAGTCGCGCCAAAAGTTCAGCGAGGTCAAACGGCTTGATCAAATAATCGNNAGCTCCGGAATCGAGTCCCTTCACGCGGTCGAACGAAGCGTCCCGCGCTGTCAGCATCAATACGGGTGTGGATTTCGTTTGCCTGAGTGAGGTCAACACGCCCCATCCGTCCAGGCGCGGCAACATAACGTCGAGGACTATGGCATCATACTCATAGGTCCGAGCTTTGAAAAGCCCATCGGCCCCGTCCTCAGAGGTATCCACTGCATAGCCCTCTTCTCCCAGCGCCCGCGCTAGACTCACCCGCAGCCGGGGCTCATCTTCGATGACAAGAAGTTTCATGGAAGTACGGAAAGGTCGGAGGAAAGCAGGAGGAAATCGAACGGAAAGTCAGTTTACCTGAGGGTACCTTAAGCGCCGATTAAGGCGATTCAGCGAC
>DKKJ01000365.1 GCA_002455175.1 Opitutaceae bacterium UBA6669 | reverse complement strand
GACGGCTTCAAGTCAGGCGTGTGCGTTGGGCGCCGCCGTTTCTGCCGCAGTTTTGGCGGGGGCCCACCCGGATTTTCCAACGGCCCAGCGGAAAATGACCTCGCTAAAGAAAGTGGCGTATCGTCCCCGAGCCGCTGCTCGCAAGGTCTATGATCGACTCTATTCCATCTACCGCACGCTGCACGACGGCTTCGGTGGTGTGAACCCACCCATCGACGTATCCAGCGTCATGAAGAACCTCCTGGCGCTAAAAGAAGAGCAGAGTTGATGCGAACGTGACCACTGCCTGGGGAAAGGCGGAAATTGAGAAACGCGGAAATCGTGAAATTCCAGAACGCCTCTGGCGGACCTGGCACAAATTTCCGCCTTTCCGCTTTTCTTTACGGCTTCTNNGCTTCGTTTGTTCAACGGAGGTCACGCGACCATTAGTAAGTTCTACGCGGATACGTTCGTCCACTCGCTCACGATAAACGTCGGTGCGAACCGGCTCGTAGTAGACAATGTACCGTTTGAGTCCGGGATCGTAGATGACAATTCGACGATAGCCGGTGTGTACTGAGCCCGCGTACTCCTGCCAGTACACGTTGTAGATCCAGGTCATCTTCTCACCGGCGGCAGTGGTGGTGGATTTGCGTTCGTCCGGATTGCCGAGGGCGATGTAGACCAAGTCAGCAGTATCGCCAAAAGCGATTTCACCTTTTTTCAGACGCTGCTGGGTGTTTGAATCGAGCTGATTGTAGACAGCGGCTTTTTCTTTCGCACGGCTGTCGAAGGTACTGCACCCGGCGAGCGCCAGAGTGAGGATGGCCGCGGTACCTGCGGCCATCCACTTAAGGGGGAGAAAAGTGCTCATAGAAGAAGTTGAGACCCTCAATGCCCGGCCAAGTTCGTTTGTTCCCAGAGGGGTAGAGGGTTCTTTCACAAAGAACGCGGAATCAGAGAAACGGAAAGAGAGAAAGATATAAAATTGTATGTTATTATAAATAAATAAGATAAACCGATAATTATCGGAAGATCTTGGCGCCACTACACATCACTTATGGTGTCGGGCGTGCGAGTGTGAGCGGAGTGATACAGCCGGAGTCTTCCGTTGAGGGAGCGCGGTGATCATCGCAACTGCGCCCAGGATGACCACCGCGGCGGCCAGTGTTCGTGCGGTGACCGGTTCATCCATGATCAGCCAACCGAGGGCGACGGCTACGACAGGATTAACGTAGGCGTAGGTCGAAACGCGTGAGGGCGGGCAGTGTTGCATCAACCAGACGAACGTTGGGAATGCGACCAGGGATCCGATGATGACCAAGTATCCGAGGGCGCCGAGGGACCGACCTGACAGCGTGTGCCATGAAACCAAATCCCATTCGCCCCGGACCGCACTGATCAAGACCAGCACCGAGCCTCCGACTAACATCTGGATGGTGGCTCCGACTAACGGTGGGGCACGTTCTCGGAGGTGGCGGGAAAAAATAGATCCGATGGCCCAAAGAACGCTTCCGATAAGGATCACGCAGGTGGGACCCCAAGCAAGCCCGCCTTCCGTTGTCCCTTGCCACGGAGNNCGTGTGGGGGGTTGGCCTCCGGGCCATACCCATTCGACTATGGCGAAGAAGAGAGGGCTCGCGCCGATAATGAGTGCGGTGAGTCCGGACGGAATAAACTGCTGGCCCCAGACCACCAACCCTGTTCCGCCCACGAGCAGCAGCACTCCGACGAGCGCATTATCCCTCCATTGGCGCGGGGTGGGCCAAGAGTTTCCACTGACAACGAGTCCAATCGTGAGCATGCTTCCCGCGATCAGAAACCTCAGCCCCGGCATCAAGAACGGTGGCAGGGTTTCGATGGCAATGCGGTTGGCGAGGTAGGTACTGCCCCNNGGTCGGGTGGGAGACGGCAGGCGCGGTCCTGTGCTCATAGTGACGCCGGGTGTCTGCGATGAAACGGAGTTCGATTTCACCAGGTAAGCCGTTGTGAGGACGAGGGGAGAAAGTCCGTCAATTCGCTAAAAGGCAGAGAACCACGGCAGTGCTGCCCTCTTGCCAGCAAAGAGGTCGAAGCGGAGAAGTGCTCACTCATACGGTGGCGGGCTCCCGAGGAGAGCGTGGTGCGACCGATGGCGTGGACTCTGGAGAGAGCTGTCGCTGGGCCAGCGAACCCACTAGGCGCATACCGTCTTCCACCTCTGGGCTCCAAGGCATTCCGCAATTCATCCGGAGACAGTTTCGGTAGCGGTCTTTGCTCGCACTGAAAAGCGCACCCGGGGCGGTGTTAATCCGATGGGTGAGTGCCTCGCGGAAGAGCTGCAAGGTGTCCACGCCGGTAGGGAACTCAACCCAGAGAACAAATCCACCCTGGGGCCGACTGAGACGCGTGCCGCTCGGAAAATAGCGTAGAATGGCGCTGGAAAAAACGTGAACTTGATTTTGATACGCCCGCCGAATCGACCGTAGGTGGTGGTCGTAACCTCCGTTGCGTAGGAAGTCGGAAATGGTTTTCTGCAAGACAACAGGGGTACCAAGTGTAGTGGTAAACTTGAGACGCCGCACCCGTTCCAGGTAGCGACCCGGTGCACACCAGCCCACACGCAACGAGGGAGCGAGACTTTTGCCGAAGGAACTGCACAAGAGGATACGGCCATCAGTATCCCATGCTTTCAAGGGCTTGGGTCGCCGCTCGCTGAAGTGGAGGTCGCTGTAGATGTCGTCTTCGATTGCGGGGATGTCGAACTCGTGAAGCAGTTGGTAGAGCTTGTCTTTTTTGTCGTCGCTCATCGTGCAGCCGAGAGGATTTTGGAAGGACGGCATGACCAGCAAGGCCTTCACCTCATTGCGTTGCAGTGCTTCCCGCAACGCCTCCAGGCAGATCCCTCCGCGAGGTTCGGCCGGAATTTCCAGGACCTTGAGGTTCAAGCTTTGGATCGCGTCGAGAAATCCGAAGTAAACTGGGGTCTCGACCGCCACGGTATCACCGGGTTTGGCGACCNNTGCACATCCGATGGTGATGACCAGTTCGCTGTGATCGAGCGGTGTGCCGGCCTGGAGGTAGCGCCGAGCGATTTCCCGCGCCAGCGGGTCGTAGGCCCAATTGAGGACGTGACGAGCGATCAGCGAAGGATCGTCGCGACCCACGGATCCCAAGAGCCGCGCGAGCTTTTGAGTCGGAAAAAGCGAGTGATGCGGGCAGGCTGCACCGAAGGGTAGGTAGGAGGGGTTCATCGACAAGGCGATGACCTCTGCCGTTAAGTCGTCGACGCCAACATAGCTGGGCTTCGCCATCGGCTTGGCCATCCGTGGCTCGGGAGTGTCCATGGGGAGCCGAGCGCGCACGNNGGGCGTGCTTCGAGGTAGCCTCGGTTCTCTAGTTGCGTGTAGGCCTGAATGACGGTGGCAATGCTCACATCGCGTTGCAGGGACATCCGGCGAACCGATGGCACGCGGTGGCCGGCACGAAGCGTCCCCTGCTCGATCAACTGTTGCAGCGAGTCGGCGAGCGTTGCGTAGAGCGGCGTGGTTCGCGAAGAAGGAGGTGTGTGCATGTGAAAGTGGAAGCGGAGCCTAAGTGAACGAGGCTAAGTAGCTGATAAGGCCCTGGGTCGGAGCTAAGACTAACGCGGGAAAGGGATTCGCGGCAGGACCAGCCCAGAGAAATTGAAACCAGTACAGTTTCGCAATCATTCAACTGTGATCGTCACAATANNCGTACTTGGAGTTTGAACCCCTCGCTGATGATGGCGTGGTGGAAGAATGACTGTTCCTCCGCTAACCGATGATGACCGACGCGCCTATGCTGTCGAAGTGGCGACGTCAGGCGGAGCAGAGGCGCGTTTTTCTCGCTTGGCCACCGCCTGCCTGGCGCGTTTTTTGGGGTACGGTGGCGGGGATAAACGCGGCGAGAGCGAGATAACCGCCTGGACAAAAGCAGTCTACGCTAAGGTTTCAACGGTAGGTTGGCCTCAGCCGCTGGGATTGGGACAGATGGCGGAGGCGGCGGAGCGAGTGATACCCAATCTTGAATCATGGGTAAAAGATGTGCTCGGAGAAAGCGGTACGACTTTTGTGGATGNNGGGCTCCAGCAACTTTTTAAAGCCTGTTTGTACCCAGAATTTACGGAGTGTCGCGACTCGTACCGCCAGGTTTCCGCTTCCGGAGTCTGCAAGCGTCAGCGACTTACAGTTGCGAGGGATCGCCTGAGTGGTGTGGCCTGTGTAGATTGCCCCTACACCGTATTATTGCCCATGGAAACGCACCGGCGGTTGGTAAAAAGTTCGTGGGCCATTACAAATCTAGAGACATTTGAGGCAGATCCGATGTGCTTTCTGCCTGAAGACTTCCGACACTTGCGCCGATTCCTTTGGCTGCATGTGCGCATTCGATAAAAGACCCTACGACGCTGAGCTTTACTCTCGAGATGGGANNCATGAATAAGCACCGCGTAGTGCTCATCGAAGACGAAACCGTTTTTCGAGAACTGATGACCTTGGCCTTCAGCCAAATGCCAAAGGTTACCGTCGTTGGCGACTTCTTGGACGGCAAGGAGGGCCTTGACGCTTGTTTGAGAGAAAAGCCGGATCTTCTTGTGGTAGATCTATTTCTGCCGAGCATGCACGGGTTGGATGTCGCGCGGGAAGTCCGTTCCAAGCTCCCGGGCACTCGCATTCTCGTATTGACCAGTCACGCCGAAGAACGGTTGCCCGCTCAATTAGTGGAGCTGGGTGTGCATGGCTTCGTCGCGAAGACCGAGCCCTTGAAAGTGGTTCTGGAGGCGGTTGAAAAGGTCCTGGCGGGAGGCATGTTTTTCTCATCGAGCACCCCGGTGAAGCCCGCGCTGTCGCCGCTGCCGGCAGTTCCGCCGACGCCGCTTAAGAATCCGTTGACTCCTCGTGAGTTAGAAGTCGCCGTGGGCGTGGCTTCGGGTCTTTCGTCCAAAGAATTGGCCTCGAAGTTGAATCTTTCTGTGCGCACGGTGGAGAAGCACCGCGCCAATATCATGGACAAAGTTGAGGTTCGTGAAGTGGCCAGTCTGGTGCGTTGGTGCGTGCAACAGGGTCTAATCAAAGTCTAGCCGAGGAATCGCGGAGGGAAACGCAGCGATTTCAGGACGGAGATCACGATTCGGTCAGCCAGGTTTGAAAAGGCACGGAAGCCAGGGCGAACTCGGAAGCGAGATTTTCAATCTGATCGGGAGTGAGCAGCTGCTGTGACTCCCGTAAGCTCATTTCTACCGCCTTACATTGGGCGCCAAAGAGTTTGGCTCCGACTTGGGCCGAACTCCCTTTGAGTGCGTGCAGCACCATGATCTGTCGGTCTAGCGGCAGGGTGGCGAGGCGACGGATTTCTCCGGCCGTGTGCTCGAGATAGAGCTGGACCAGACCGCGGGTCTCTGCGTCGCCGAGAATTTGACGCAATTGGTCAATGGACGGGTTGGGAGCGGCCATAAAGGACGGTGCAAAAGAGGTCTAAAGGTGCTAACGCCAAAACGGTTGGAAGGCGAGGGTGTAGTTTCTGGGCCGTCATTTTCGGATTTTTCCCTGAGAGTCGACTCTCGACATCACGGGAGTGCCCCCGATGCTTTGAGAGACCTTCGGCATGGTATCCACGTTCTTATCCAGAGGAAGTTTGTGGGCGTGTTATGGCTTCGCGCTGTTTGTCACCTTGATGGTGGAGAACTCGGTTACTCGCGCGTGGGCAGCTGAGACGCCCGTAGCGGATGAAAAGCGCGATGTGGTGGTGCGTTTGCCCTTTTCTCACGGATTTCAGTTTGCCGGTTACTATGCTGCGAAGGCTAAGGGCTATTTTCGGGATCTTGGTCTGCACGTCCGCCTTGAGCCCGTCGAATTGGGGCAGAGTTCGGTTGATGACGTGATTGCCGGCAAGGCGGCGTACGGCGTGGCGGGAGCCGAGGTTCTCCTACACCGGCTGCAGGGAAAACCGGTCGTTCTCGTCACCACCGTATTTCAGCACTCGGCGCTCGGATTGCTCGTTTCGGCCGATTCTGCCATTCAGACTCCGGCGGACTTGGCCGGAAGGAGAGTGGCTCTCGGCGACACGCCGCGCGATGCCGAGATTTGGGCAATGCTCATGCAAGAGGGCGTGCCGCGGGAGGACTTGCAGCTTGTGCCGGAGCATTGGTTTTCGAACGAGATCGCTGATGGCGAGGCGGACGCGATGGCGGCTTATTATGCCAATCGGCCCAGTTTGATTTCTCGCTCGATGCTTTATCGAGCGCTTCGCCCTGCGTCGTATGGGGTGGATTTTTATGGAGATGGGCTGTTCACCACCGAAGCGGAGGTACGCGACCACCCTGATCGGGTACGAGCCATGCGGGCCGCGGTCTTGCGAGGTTGGGCTGAGGCTATGGCCAATCCCGAGACGGTCATCCAGTACATGCTGGACCACCTTCCTAATCTAGATCCCCGTACAAGGCGCGAGCGTCTGGAGGAGGAGNNAGTGAAATTGGGTTTGGCTAATTCCGCGACGCGCCTCGGAGGCTTTGTTTATTCACCGCCGGAAACGACCAGTTTGACCGGAGAAATTCTTCGTTGGATTGCGATAGGGTTCGGGATCGTGGCACTGTTAGGTGCCGCCATTGTAATATGGAATTTCCGACTTCAGCGGTTGGTGGAGCAGCGCACCGTGGCTTTGCGCACCTCGGAGGGACGCATCCGGGGAATTTTCAAGCACCTTCCGGTNNCGTGGGGAAAGGCGGGCGTCACTGATCTGAAGGGGCACCTAGAGGAGCATCCTGAGCTAATGGACCAGGTGGTGGCGTTGATTCACATCACCACCTGCAAGGAGCTGGGACTGCAGTATTTGAATGCGACCAGTATTGAGCACGCGCGAACGTTGAAGACGACGCTGGCTCAAACGGAGGTTCGATCGGGAATGATGATGATTCTCGAAGGAATCTGGTCGGGACAGCGTAAGGTCACATGTGAAATCGATCTTCCCCGTGCCGGGATGACTGCGCGGAAGTGTCTCATGAACTGGACGGTGCTGGAAACCGACAGCGGTGATCCGGATTGGTCTCGAATCATCGTCGCGGTTTCCGATCTTACCCAGCTCCATCAAGCCGAGCAAAAGTTGCAGCTGAGTGAAGACCGCTGGGAACTCGCGGTGAAAGGCCTGAAGTTGGGTCTCTGGGAATATGATTTTATCGAAAATCGGACCTATCTCTCCGAACGTTGGAAGGAGATGCTCGGGTATCGTCCTGATGAGATCAGCGATAGTCGGGATGAATTTTGGTCGCGGGTCCATCCCGACGACGTGATTCGGGCCAAGAGGGCGATGGAGGAGCATGAGTCCGGGGCGACGCCTGACTATCATGCGGAGATTCGATTACGGAGAAAGGACGGTTCCTACATATGGATCATGTCGCGTGGGCGGGCATTCTTTTCTTCCGAAGGGAAACCGCTGCGTATCGTCGGGGCACATACTGATATTTCCGAGCAAAAGGCAGCTGAGGATGCGCTGCGTACGAACGAATCGCGTTACCGTCTTCTTTTCGAGGCGAACCCCTCGCCCATGTGGCTGTACGATGCCGAGTCGCTACGCTTCCTCGAGGTGAATGCGGCGGCGCAGCGAACCTACGGTTATACACGCGAAGAGTTCCTGGGGATGTCGATCATGGACATCCGTTCGTCTGAAGAGCAGACTCGTCTTTCCAAGGTGATTAGAAACGACGTGGCGACGCGGGCGAGCGAGCGGGGGATTTGGCGTCACCAGCGCAAGGATGGTGCGGTGCTTTACATGTCCGTAACGGTGCACGGCTATGAATTCGGATCACAAAAGGCGGTGCTGGTGCTGGCGCAGGACGTGACGGAAAGGCATCTAGCCGAGGAGCGGTTGCGGGTCAGCGAGTCGCGTTATCGCACGCTTTTCGAAGGAGCGATCGAAGGGGTTTACGAATGTGAAGCGAATGGCACTTTCCGGGCGGTCAACCCCGCTTTGGCGCGAATGTTGGGGCACTCGAGCCCAGCGGAGATGATTGAGCACCTGGGTAATGGTCGGAGTGTCTATCGCAACCGTGCTCGTCGGCGCGAATTTCTTGAGGCCCTGGGTTCCAACGAGTCGGTGACCGACTTTCAGTCTGAAGCGCTGTGCGCTGATGGTACGATCAAATGGATTTCGGAAAATGTCCGTGCCATCCGCGACAGTCAGGGAGAGCNNTACCTGCAGGGCTTCGTGACAGACATCACTGAGCGTCGCCGTGCGGACTCGGCGCTGCGGGCGAGCGAGGAGCGGTACCGCGTGCTCTTCGAGTACTCGCCGGTAGCCATCTTTGAGTATGATTATCGCTCGGTTGGTGATTGGTTGAATGGGCTGCGGGCGTCAGGGGTGGAGGATCTCGAGTCTTATATGGCTGAACATCCGGAGGCGTTATCGCATTCGCTGCACCGGCTTGAGCCCGCGGGGATGAATGAGGCCGCAGTGAAACTGGTGGGAGCTCACTCGAAGCAGGAAGTGACCGCACGGATGGTGAGCATTTTCACCGAGGATANNGCAGCGGGCTTTTGTCGGTATCTGGAAAGGTCTTCAACAAATCGAAGGAGAACTGGCCCTCCGTGCGATCGATGGCACGCCGCGGCGCGTGTATTACCGGTGGTGGTTGCCAATGCGGGCCGGAAAATTGGATTTCGAGTGGACTCAGCTCATGCTCATGGATCTCACCGGTGTCCGCCGGGCGGAGGCGGCCCTCGCTGCGGAGCGCGAGCGATTGAGCGTGACGTTACGCGCGATGGCCGAAGGTGTGGTGACCACGGACACTCAAGGGACTGTGCTGTTTATCAATCATGCTGCGGAGGAGTTGGTAGGGTGGCGATTGGGGAGCGCGATCGGGCGGCGCATCGAAGAGGTGGTGATGATGCGTAATCAGAAGACCCAGGCGCCTGTGATGGTGCCTGTCGCCGCTGCTTTGGGGCGGCACGGGGTGGTAGACCTTCCGTTGCAAACCAACTTAGTCGACCGGTCGGGCGTGGTCAGGATTGTCGAGGGTCGTTGTGCGCCGCTGTTCGATGGCCAGTCTCTGCCTCTTGGAGTGGTGCTGGTGCTTCGGGATATCAGTGAGCGGGCGCGACTTGAAAACGAAATCCTGCGTGCTTCGAAATTGGAGTCCGTGGGAATCCTTGCGGGAGGTATTGCCCACGACTTCAACAACATCCTGACGGTGGTGATGGGCAATCTGACCTTGGCGCAGCTCGAAGTTGCAGCGACGAGCAAGACGGCCCGTTGGCTGCAGGAAGCGGAACGGGGCGCTATGAGGGCGCGAGACTTGACTCAGCAGCTCCTCACGTTTGCCAAAGGAGGTGATCCCGTGCGCAGCGCCGTCCGTTTGCCCGAGGTGGTCAAGGACTCGGCGGCATTCGCTTTGCATGGCTCGACTGTGAGTTGCGAGGTGGAGGCGGATAAGGATCTATGGCCGGCTGATATTGATAAAGGTCAGATCGGCCAAGTGGTGCAAAACCTCGTGATCAATGCGGTCCAAGCCATGCCGAATGGGGGCAAGCTGGTGATTGTGATGCACAATGACGCGAGCCCGTCCGGGGCCGCGAAGGCGAATGCGCGTCCGGGAGCGCGCTTTATTCGTATCAGTATTACGGACACAGGAAGTGGCATTCGCCCCGAACATATTGGACGAATCTTCGATCCCTACTTTACCACCAAGCAGAGTGGAAGTGGGCTGGGGTTGGCGACCGTGTACTCGATTGTGCGGAAGCACCAAGGGCACATTGAAGTCGAATCGGAGCTGGGCAAAGGCACCACGTTTCGTATTTGGCTCCCTGCGGCGACTGAGGCGCCCACTTCGCCCCAAGCGAGTGGTCTTTCCGTTGAGAAGCTCACCGGACGGGTGTTGTTCATGGACGATGAGGAGACGATCCGGCGTTTGGCGCAGACACTCCTCGTGCGACTTGGCTTCGAGGTGGTGACGGTTTCGGATGGTGCCGCCGCGGTCCGGCAGTACCAGGAAGCGATGGAGGCAGGAGTGCCTTACCGCGTGGTCGTGATGGACCTTACGGTGCCGGGAGGAATGGGAGGCAAGCAGGCGATGGAAGAGTTGCTCAAGGTCGACCCCAATGTGCGTGCGATCGTTTCCAGTGGTTATTCCAGCGATCCGGTCTTGGCCAATCATCAAGCCCATGGCTTTAAGGGTGTCGTTGCCAAACCTTATCGTATTGCCGATCTAGCACGAGTGATGCGGATGGTGATCGAAGAAAATTGACCGAAAATGGCTCGCCGTTTGTGACGTGCGCGCATTTAGCCGTAGCTGCATGCCACTGTACGAAATCAAATGGGAGGTTCAGGCCGAGGCCGTCGCGGAAATCGAAGAGTTGATTGCTGTCATCGAAGACGGACGTCTCATGATGTTGGAGGACAAGCCCTCGTCACGGGCGTGGGTCGTTGGCTACTTTGAAGATCGAGCCGGACTTGAACCTGTCGTCGAGCAGCTCACGCAGGTCCTGCGATCCGAGTGGCGACGGGGAGAGCTGGAAACCCGGGAGCTCGCTGACCAGGACTGGCGCGACAGTTATAAAGCGCACTTTCATGCTTGGAAATTTGGTCGTCTGCACTGGGTGCCGATCTGGGAAAAAGAAACGTTTCAACTGCCTGCCGGCGATGCGGTGATCTGGCTCGATCCCGGGCTGGCTTTTGGAACCGGCAATCACGAGACCACGCGACTTTGCTGCGAGCGGCTGGTGGCGTATGCCGAGTCGAGAGCTGCGACGACGGGTCAATCCAATCGTACCGAGACCGTCATCGATGCAGGCTGTGGTTCAGGAATTTTGGCCCTCTCGGCCGTGAAGTTAGGATTCACTGCGGTTTCTGGATTCGACAACGATCCTGAAGCCGTGCGCGTGAGCGAGGAGAATGCCGTTTTAAATCATGTGAGCGGACAGGTTCGTTTCACTCAGGGTGATCTTACGAGCGGGTTGCAAGGGCGGCAGGTGGATCTGCTCCTCGCTAATATTCAAGCGGATGTACTCATGCGGTTTGCGCGAGAGTTGGTTGGTGCGGTGGCTCCAGGCGGACAATTGGTGTTGAGTGGCATTCTGGCCGTGGAGCTCGAGCAGGTGCGTTTGGCGTTTGCTGAGGTCACAAAAACCTGGCCAATGGCCTCGCGAACATTGGGAGAGTGGAGCGATCTTGTTCTGGATCGACCCCGTTGAGATTGCCTGTAATCTGTGAGCCGCCTTCAGGCGTTGTTACCCCGTGACCTCTCCTAGCATCCTCCTGATCGAAGATGAGCCGGCTATTGCCGACACTCTGGTGTACGCGTTGAAAACGGAAGGCTTTTCCCCCGAGTGGCGCACCACGGGAGGAAGTGGCTTGGAAGCCGTAGCCGCTCTGGAAGTGGCGTTGGTAATCCTAGATATCGGTTTGCCGGACGGTAGTGGGTTGGAGTGGTGCAAACGTATTCGAGAGATCAGTACCGTCCCCATCCTTTTTCTGACCGCCCGTGCAGACGAGTTGGACCGAGTGTTGGGACTTGAGTTGGGAGCCGACGACTACGTGACCAAACCGTTTAGTCCCCGCGAAGTGACGGCTCGAGTGAAAGCTATTTTGCGACGAGCCCGTCCGTTAGGAGTTCATCGAGCGACCGCGGCCTCCGCTGGGGTGGTAACGCCGCAGAGCGTCGTAGATGAAACTATAAAACCAGTTCCGGAGAAGGGCTTTATCGTCGATGAGGAGCGCTGTGAAATTCGGTTTCGTGGTTTGCGCTTGGAGCTCACCCGTTACGAGTACCGTGTGCTCAAGACCTTGCTGGCGCGTCCCGGTAAAGTCTACTCGCGCGACGAGCTGATGACCTATGCTTGGGAGGATCCCGGAGCCAGCCTCGACCGTACCGTGGATGCGCATATCAAAATGCTGCGGGCCAAGCTGCGTGCGCTGGCACCCGACTCTGAACCCATTCAAACTCACCGCGGGTTGGGCTACTCCATTCGCGTGATATGACGATTCGCACCCGGATTCTGCTGGTTTACCTCGTGGTGGTGGGGGGCGGATTTTATTATCTGGTGAATCGGAGCTTGGGTGAGTTGCGCCCGCGTTATTTGGAGTCGATGGAGGAAGCGCTCGTCGACACGGCGCACCTCCTTGCGGCTGTCGTGGAGCACGAAACCGGGAGTGGGCCGATACAGGCGTNNACACGATACAGGCGGACGTCGTGCGTGCGACGTTTTCCGGCGCCTTTGAGCGCAGTTTCCACGCTCTGATTTATAGCATGATTAAGGAGAAGGTGGATCTCAGGGTTTACGTGACCGACGCCGCGGGTACGGTTTTGTATGACTCTGCGGGTACGGCGGAGGAGGGCAAAGATTACTCTCGATGGAACGATGTGGCGCGTACTCTGCAAGGACGCTACGGGGCGCGGGCCACACCGACGAATCCGGCTGATCCTGATACCTTGGTCCTGTATGTTTCTGCTCCCATTAAAGCTCCCAACTCAAACAGCATTCTCGGCGTGCTTTCGATTGGTAAACCGACGGCGAGCATCAATGAGCTGGTAGATGCCGCCAGCCGCAGGCTGACCTTGGCCGGATTGGCTGGGGGAGGATTGATTCTTCTGATTGGGGTGGTTTTCGCTGTGTGGATTGCCACACCCGTCGCTCGTTTGACGGCTTATGCTCGAGCCGTGCGGGATGGTCGTCCTGCGGTGTTGCCTCGCCTGGCTGGCCGCGAAGTAGGGGAACTGCGCCAAGCCTTTGAAGAGATGAGAGCGGCGCTAGAGGGAAAAGCATATGTGGAAAATTATGTGCAGACGCTGACCCATGAGTTGAAATCTCCGCTTTCTGCCATTCGCGGCGCGGCGGAAATTCTTCGGGAAAATCCACCCGAGAAAGAAAAGGTGCGGTTCTTGGAAAACATCCGGGCAGAAACAGCGAGGATTCAGCGCATTGTCGATCAGCTGCTACAACTTGCTTCGCTCGAGGCGCGGAAGGCGCGCGAGGATTTTAAGGCGCTTGATTTGGCGGAGGTTGCCGCTGAAGCCGTGGCGACGGCGCAGCCAGCGGCGTCGATTGCCGGTGTTACGTTGCAGCTGGGAATATCTTCGCCGGTGCTCATGAGAGGCGAACCGTCCTTGTTAAGCCAAGCTTTGTCGAATCTGCTGNNTGCTGGAGAACGCACTTGCCTTCACCCCCGTGGGGGGACGCGTGAGCGTTCAGGTTCTCGCGCAGGGAGACACTGCTCGCGTGCTCATCGAAGACACGGGATCAGGCATTCCTGACTATGCTCTCAGCCGGATCTTTGAGCGGTTTTATTCGCTTCCTCGACCGGCGAGTAAACTCAAGAGCACAGGCCTAGGCTTGAGTTTGGTGCGAGAGATTGCGCGTCTGCATGCTGGAGAAGTGAATGTCAGCAATCGGCCAGAAGGGGGAGTTCGGGCGGAATTGATCTTGAAGAAAGGTNNGAAAGGTTCTCGGGCTTGAGTGCGCACCGTGTTGCCGGTGCATGATGAGAAAGTTCATCGTGATTTCATCCGAGGTTCACGATGACTTCACCTAGCTCGGTGAGACTGCGGCATGATTTCCCCTTTTTGTCTGCATTCTGGCGGTGGGTTTTCCGGCCGCGTGTTGAGCAGAGTGACCTTGTGCTTTTTGTTCGCGGTGTTTTTGGGGAGCGCGCTCGTGCCTTTGCTCTCGGCGGTAGAATCGCATTCGCCGTTTTTCCAAGTCACGGGCGCAGCTCCGGGAGTGGATGCCCTTCCCCTGAAGAGTACGCACGTGGAGGCGACGTTGACCGGGGCAATCGCGGCGGTGAAACTCACGCAAACTTACCGCAACGAGGGTCATCGTCCGCTCGAGGCCAATTATGTTTTCCCCGGATCTACTCGTGCGGCGGTCCACGGTTTGATCCTGCAGGTGGGAGCGAGACGGATCGAGGCAATGATCAAAGAGAAAGACGAGGCGCGAAAGATATACGAGGGAGCAAAAAAAGCCGGACAGCGGGCCGCGTTGCTGACCGCCCAACGCAGCAATCTTTTCGAGATGAGTGTGGCGAATATTCTTCCGGGTGATGAAGTCACGGTGGAATTGCAGTACACCGAGCTGCTTCTGCCCGTGGACGGGGAATATGAATGGATCGTGCCGACCACGGTGGGGCCTCGTTACCGCAAAGGTGCCTCCGCAGAGGCTGGTGGAGAGCCGACGGAGTCGGAGGCTGCTTCGCCCTATTTTGTGCCGGTGGCTGAGCTGGAGCCCGTCTTTACCGTTTCAGCAGAGGTTGTGGCCGGAATGCCCGTGACCTCTCTTGAGTGTGTTTCCCATAGCGTGAAAACACGTTCCTCGGGTGATCGGACGCGGCTAGAGCTGCAGCCGCAGGACACGGTGAGCATGAACCGTGATTTTATTTTACGCTACCGTGTGGGACAAGCTCAGTTATCGGCGGGGCTGCTCGTGGAAGAGTGGAAAGGGGAGCACTATTTCCTCGCGACGGTGCAACCGCCGCCCCGGATCGATCCCGCCTGGATCCCGCCGCGCGACTTTGTGTTTGTGGTCGACGTTTCGGGTTCCATGCATGGATTTCCGCTCGAGACCGCCCGAACGTTTCTGCGGCAGCTCCTACTGGACCTGCGAGACCAAGACACCTTCAACGTGTTGCTCTTCGCCGGTGGGAATCAGGTTTTGTCGAGAGTGCCGCTCCCAGCGACACCGGAAAACCTGGCTTTGGCCTTACGTTTGCTCGACCGGCAGCAAGGGGGCGGATCGACCTAACTCCTTCCTGCACTCCAGACGGCTCTCGCTTTGCCCAGATCCCCCGGAATTGCTCGTAGTGTCGTTGTGGTGACGGATGGTTATGTCGATCTTGAAGCTGAAGCTTACGCCTTGGTGCGCAGTCATATTGGAGACGCCAACCTGTTTGCTTTTGGGATCGGTTCTGCCGTCAATCGCGAGCTGATCGAACGGCTGGCGAGAGCGGGGCGAGCAGAACCGGCAGTCATTGAGAGCCCAGCTGCGGTGGCTGGGCAGTTGGGACGCTTTCAACGCATGATCGCCAGCCCGCTTCTGACGCAAGTGCGCGCTCGTTATACGGGGCTTGATGTCCGCTCCGTCTATCCAGAGCACTTGCCTGATGTCTTGGCCCAGCGACCGCTGGTGTGGGTGGGAAAATACTCGGGAGAGTCGCAGGGGAAAATTCGGTTGGAAGGACATACCGCGCAGGGAATGTGGTTTCGTGAAATGGAAATCGGGCAGGCTACCCAGCTACATACTGGCGGAGTGCTAGCGCAGCTCTGGGCGAGGGAACGCATCTCCGAATTGGAAGATCGGCATGCGCTAGGTGACGACCGCCCGACGCGTCGCGCGGAGATCGTTGAGACCGGGCTAAAGTATCATCTGCTCACGCGGTTTACCTCGTTTGTTGCTGTGGATACCACTCCCCGGCCCATCAATCCCGGCGGAGCGGCGGAAAAGGTGCAGCAACCCCACTCACTTCCCGAAGGGATGACGACGATGGAGACCGTCCCCACCACACCGGAACCCGAGACAGTCGCGCTGTTGGTCGTGGCCGGAGCCGCAGCCTATTGGCGCCTCCGCCGACGCAAGAAGGCGTCCGATCGTGAGCCTGTGACAACGTCACTTTCCTCTGGAGCATGATTCTTCGGACGTTCTGGAGTAAGTTGCAGTCGCTTTGGGAGCGGGAGCGCTCGGGTGTGTGGTTGCACACGTGGGCGCTCTTGCCTGCCGCCTTTCTCGCCGGGTGGCCGGTTTTGGAGTGGATGGGACGCCGCGCGCTGGATGGAGGCGAGGAGCCGTGGGGATTGCTCGCGGTGGGATTAGCGATGGGATTGACGCCGAAAGAGGTTTGGTTGCGCCCCGTGACCACTGGCCGAATGAGCGTGGCATTGGCGGGCCTGGTTGTGAGTGCCTGGGTGATGATAGGCACGCCACCGTTGCTGCGTGGGCTGGTGTGGGCTTTAAGTGTGGCGGTGCTCACATGGGGTGGGGGCGGAAGTTGGGGTAGATTGGGATTGTGGATACTCGCTCTACCGGTGACGGCTAGTCTTCAGTTTTATGCGGGCTATCCCCTTCGCGTGGTGGCGGCAGAGGCGAGTCGCTTCTTGCTGTCCTGCTTTGGGGTGATGACTCAGCGCGAAGGGGTGGTTTTGCAGTGGGCGGGAGGAGACGTGATTGTCGATGCGCCGTGTAGCGGAGTGCAGATGTTGTGGACCTCTGCCCTACTAGCGGCCGCTTTGTGTGCTGGATTTCGCATGAGGTTTTGGCGCACCGCTCATACCGCTCTGGCTACGATGATCATTGTGCTGGCCGCCAATGCAGTTCGGGTCACGTTACTTTTTTTCGTCGAGTCCGGACTCTGGCCGTGGGCGCGACCCTTCCATGAGGCCATTGGCCTTATGGTTTTTGCGGTGAGTGTCGTCGGCGTTTTTATCTGGACCCGTGGGAAAGACTCACTGACCGCGCGATTATAATGAACCCTGTACTGATTTTCTGGCTCGTCTGTTTGCTGAGCGCGCTGGCTCCCGTGGTCCTGTCTCGGTCTGCAGACGCGTTGGGCGAAGTTCAGCACGATGCGGGATCTTTCCCTGGCTGGCCGGAGACGTTTGAAGGAGATCCCTGGATACAGCTCAACCGGCAAAGCCAGCAAGCGTCATTCGCGGGAGGTTTTCCCGGGAAGACTGCACTCTTTCAACAAAAGGAACGCCAGGTGGTGCTACGTTGGGTGACAGCGGCGACGCGAGGGGTGCATCCGGCTTCAGATTGTTTTCGAGCCTGGGGCTACCGGGTCGGAACGATTGGCCTGGTTAAAGATAGGAACGGGAGAATCTGGAGCGAATTTACGGTGGAGCGAAAGGAGGAAGCCTGGACCGTCCGAGAACGCATCATTGTAGGACTTGAAGATGAGGGAGGTTGGTCAGATGTGTCGTCTTGGTATTGGGCCGCGCGTAACGGTAGGGATGAGGGACCCTGGTGGGTCGTGACCATCGTGGAACCTACCATCACAAAAGCGAAGGCCTGAGAAAATGCCCGTAGCGTATGCCGGGTTTTCTCCGAGGGTGTTTGTTGGGGTAAGTGCAGATCCTTGCTCCGGCGATTTTCACCAAGCTGATAGCGAACTGGTTGGTGAATTAGGAGTCTTTCAAGCGCCGTCAGGCTTACACCTTCGCCTGCCGACGCCTTATGACGAGTGCCTTCCTTTCCACTTCGGGATCCAGCGCAGATTCGACCACCATTTCTCCACCTGAGACCGGCTCCGCGTCTATGCCGGTCGAAGCTGAAGCGCAGTCTACCGCGCCAGAAACGCCGCCCGTACAGCCCCTCGCCACGTCTGGCATGGGCGCTATTCGGATGGATACGGGTGTTGGATTTCGGGTGTGGGCTCCTCACGCAGAGAGCGTTGCGGTGGTAGGAACATTCAACGACTGGAACGAGCAGTCACACCCCTTAGCAAAAGAGGATGGCGGTTGCTGGTCATGCGCGGTTCCAGAAGCGAAGCGTGGCGACGAATACCGATTCATCTTGAAACGGAATGATGAGCGGCTGGATCGGATCGATCCTCGTGTACGCAAAGTGACAAATTCTGTGGGCAACGGAATCGTTTGGTGGCCTGAAGAAACGGTGGCGGAGCCCCGCTTTCAATTGCCTCCCTTCAACGAGTTGATCGTTTACGAACTTCATGTCGGATCTTTCCATACCACTAAGGAAAAAGGACCGGGGACATTCGCTTCGGGGATCGCGAAGCTTCCGTATCTGAAAGAGCTAGGTATCAATGCCATTGAAGTGATGCCGATCGCTGAGTTCGCTGGTGACTTTTCCTGGGGCTACAATCCTGCTCATCCGTACGCGGTGGAGAGTGCTTATGGTGGCCCCGAAGGATTTCTGGAATTGGTTAGAGCGGCGCACGATCATGGCATCGGCGTGATTCTCGATGTCGTGTACAACCATTTCGGTCCCGGGGACCTCAGCCTCTGGCAGTTCGATGGTTGGAACGAGAATGGGCTGGGCGGGATTTATTTTTATAATGACTGGAAGTCAAAAACCCCCTGGGGGGACACACGACCGGACTATGGCCGCTCGGAAGTCTGCGCATACATCCGAGATAATGCGATGATGTGGATGAGAGATTTTGGCGTAGATGGCCTACGAGTGGATATGTCGGTCTACATTCGCACGGTGAACGGCAATCATGGCGATCCGGGGAACGAGTTGGCTGATGGTTGGGGCCTGCTGCAAAGCATCAACCGCGATATCGCGGAAAAGTTTCCCGGCTCGTTGACGATTGCAGAAGACCTCCACGACAGCGAGTGGTTGGTGAAACCCGCTGATGCTGGCGGTGCGGGATTCGGCAGTCAATGGGACGCAGGATTTGTGCATCCTGTACGTTCCACCCTGATTGTATCTGAAGATGGACATCGTAGCCTCGATGCCATTCTGCATGCTCTGCATCACCAGTACGAAGGTGATGCGTTCAAGCGGGTGATTTACAGTGAATCACATGACGAAGTAGCCAATGGGAAGGCACGACTCCCTACCGAGATTGCGGCAGACGAAGCGGGCGGATTTTACGCCAAAAAACGCTCTACGCTTGGAGCGGCGTTGACGTTGACGTCTCCGGGTATCCCGATGCTCTTCCAAGGACAGGAGTTTCTCGAGGACGAATGGTTCCGCGACGAGGTGCCAGTCGACTGGGCCAAACAAGAGCGCTTCCATGGAATTCACGCTCTGTATCGCGACCTCATCGCTCTGCGACGTAATCTTCAAAGGACTACAGCCGGTCTCTGTGGGCAGCACTTGCATGTGTTTCATATCAATCACGAAAAAAAGCTTCTCGCCTTTCGTCGCTGGGCCAACGGTGGTCCCGGAGATGATGTGATTATCGTCATGAACTTCGCCAATGAGGCGGTGGAGACACTTGCGCTTGGAGTCCCCAACGGTGGCCGGTGGCGGGTGCGGCTTAACAGCGATGCAAAAGAGTATTCAGACGAGTTCGGAGGCCTTGAGGTGACGGATCAGGATGCGGTGGAAGAAGCGACGGATGGTCTTTCTCATCGAATCACCGTTTCCGTAGGGCCTTACTCCGTAGTGATTTTGTCGCAGGATCCCTCATCCTGAGTTTTCTTTCTACCCAGGCAGGCATTAGCGGGTTTGCCGGAGAAGACTCNNTCTGGCAGCGTAGGCGGCTGCAGAGCGGCGAATAAATAACCCGCTCGGTGGGAGGAGTTTTGCTAGGTTAAGGTTGGCTTCGTCGCGCGAGGCCCCGTAGACTGCCTGAGATATGCGGAAGGCGTTCATCACAGGGATTACTGGGCAGGATGGTTCGTACCTGGCGGAGCTTTTGCTGTCGAAAGACTACCTCGTGCACGGTTTGGTGCACCGACCGGATGCTTTGGCGAGCAGTCACATCCGGCACCTCGTCAGCGATCCCAAGATCCTCAATCAACGTCTTTTTCTTCATAACGGATCGTTCGAGGATGCCACTCACCTCAGGCGAGTGATCGCCAAAGCGCAACCGCAGGAGTTTTATCACCTCGCTGGCCAATCGAGTCCTCGACTAAGTTTGGAATTACCAGAAGCGACGGTGGATAGCATTGGAATGGGGACCTTGCGGATGCTGGAGATCGTGCGCGATCTCGCGGAGCCTCCCCGGTTTCTCTATGCTTCGTCGAGCGAGGTCTTTGGTTCGCCTCCGCACTCACCGCAGGACGAGCTCACGCCTCTCAATCCGACGACCCCGTATGGGGCGGCCAAGGCGTTCTCTCAGCATTCGGCACGCATTTACCGGATCGCGTACCAGCTCAAAACCTGTTCGGCGATTCTCTACAATCATGAGTCGCCTCGGCGCAGCACCAATTTCGTGACCATGAAAATCGCACGGGCGGTCGCACGGATCAAAAAGGGCCTTCAAAAGGAATTGGTGTTGGGAAGTTTGACTGGGCGGCGAGATTGGGGGTGGGCACCTGACTATGTCGAAGGCATGTGGATGATGCTGCAGGCTCCCACAGTGGATGATTTTGTTTTAGCTACCGGTGAGCTCCATAGCGTCGAAGAGTTCACCCGCATCGCTTTTTCTCACCTTAACTTGAACTGGCGCGACCACGTCAAACAGGACCCTGGTCTATTGGTTACAGTAGAGCCGATCGCGCCCTGTGGGAATGCGGGCAAGGCAAAGCGCGTTCTCGGTTGGAAGACCACGGTCAGCTTCGAGGAACTCGTGGTGCGGATGGTGGAAAGCGAAGTGCGGAGCTTGGAAAACTGAGCGTTATTACGGACACACACTGATTTCATTCCATGAATAAAGCGCTGATCACAGGCATAACCGGGCAGGATGGATCTTACCTGGCGGAGTTTCTCTTGAGCAAAGGCTACGAAGTGCACGGCATTGTGCGGCGCTCGAGTTCCATCAACCGCGCGCGCATCGATCACTTGCGACCCTACGAGACGGGAGTGACTCCCAGGCTCTTCCTTCATTACGGAGATCTCGCCGATAGCGTTTCTCTTGTAAAACTGTTGTACGAGCTGCAGCCGGACGAGATCTATAACCTGGCGGCCCAGAGCCATGTGCGGGTCAGCTTCGACATTCCGGAGTACACGGCCGACATCACGGGAGTAGGTGCAGCTCGGATACTGGAGGCGGTGATCGAGTCCGGGATTGCCAAAAAAGTTCGATTCTACCAGGCGTCGTCGTCGGAAATGTTTGGGAAGGTGCAGGCAATCCCCCAGACAGAGCAGACACCCTTTTATCCGCGCTCGCCTTACGCTTGCGCCAAGCTTTTTGCTCACTGGCTGACGGTCAATTACCGGGAATCTTATAAACTTTTCGCCTGCTCCGGAATTCTTTTTAATCACGAATCGCCCCGGCGCGGTGAAAGCTTCGTGACCCGGAAAATCTCCATCGCGGCGGCTCGGATAAAGGCGGGTTTGCAAAAAGAAGTGTCGCTCGGTAATCTAGATTCCCAGCGGGACTGGGGATACTCCAAGGAGTATGTGGAAGGAATGTGGATGATGCTGCAGCAAGACGAGCCGGATGATTACGTGCTCGCCACCAATGAAACCCATACCATCCGTGCGTTTTTGGACGCGACCTTTGAGCACGTTGGATTGGATTGGAAGCAGCACGTGAAATTCGACGAACGCTTCCTCCGACCCGCCGAGGTCGATCTTTTGATTGGCGATTATGCGAAGGCCAAAGCGCGTCTGGGATGGGAACCCAAAACCCGGATGAAGGCCTTGGCGCAACTCATGGTGGATTCCGACCTCGCTCAGGCTCGCAAAGATGCGAATCGCTAGCGGAGGTTTGAGGCAGTTGGCAGATCAGTCCGCCGGAGGCTAACTCACTACGGGGGTAGTATCTCTGTCTCCTCCTGGTGTGTTGCCAGAGGAACTACACAGGTCGGTAGGAATGTGCTGATGAGCAGGTAAGGTAACCAAAGAGTTATTTCCTGCAGGCGTTTTGCGCGATTTGCTTGGGTGAATATGCCCGTAAAATCCGATCCATCGTCGTGTCAGAAAGTTAATGCGTGAACGGGCGAGGCTTCATTTCGTGGACCGTTTCTTGCTCGACGCCACGGACCTCCTCTTGCCACTTAGCCTGAGGTTAACCGTTCCATCTATGACGACAACGACAACGAATCTCTTCGTGAATTCACGAGCAAAGCAGCTGCTGCTGTCTTTGTCCGTGGCAGGACTGCCTGCACTGACGCCACTAGCGGTGGCGCAGACTCCGGCAGTCAAGGAGCTGGAACGCTTGGAGGTATCCGCGTCAAAAATCGCAGGATTGAACAATCAGACAATTTTCCAGACGAATGAGAAAGCAGCCCTCGCGTATGATGTGATCACTCGAGAGGAGATTGAGCGCCGAGGCGTGACAAACTTGGAGGAGCTCTTCCGGATGACGCCGCAGACCACCGACTATGGCAGTGTCTCTCTCCAGGGATCCGCGAGTTTTCCTCAAGCCGCCAGTGGAACCACCTACCAAAACTCTGAGGTGAAGCTCCGCGGATTTTCATCACTGCAGACATCGGTGCTGATCAATGGACGACGGCTGCAACGCGGAAATTTGTCTGCAGGTCCGGATCTCAACCGCATCCCTCTCTCGGCGATCGAACGCATCGAAATTTTGCCTTCGTCAGCTTCGGCCCTCTATGGTGGCGGGGCTATCGGCGGGGCGATCAACGTAATTCTGCGCCAAGATTATCAAGGTAAGGAACTCACGGTGGGGACGGGCACCAGCTGGGATGGCGGAGCCAGTCGCTACAGTTTTTCCTACTTTGAGGGCATCAGCCTGGGAGGAGGTAGAACGCGCCTGTCTTACACGTTGAATTACGAGCATAGCGATCCGTTGTACAACAGCGATCGGAACTACCTCCAGAATGCATTGGAAAGGTATCCAGCCAATACGACTGCCACCGTCTCGGGCCGCTCGGTTTTTGAGCAGTACATCATCCAGGGTTTCAACTGCATGCCTGGGACGATCCTTATCAATTCCGCGACGGGAACCTTGCCCATTCCCGGCAGTACCGGAGCGCGTTTTGCGGCGATTCCGGCAGGACAAGATGGGACTGCTTTGACGCCGACATCGTTTACGGCGGGAGCGGGACGAGCCAACTTGGGTGATCGCTTTGGGCGCTCGGTCATTTATCGCCCGGAGGACCGTTACGCGTTCACCTCTCAGCTCGAGCACGACTTTGTGCCGGACAAACTGACGCTTTATGCCGAAGCGGATGTGACGTATTTCCGTTCAAACTACACGTTTCCTCAGGCGCTCGCTTCACTGAGTTTGTCGGCTACGGATCCTTTGAATCCTTTCCGCACCGGGGTCACTCCTGGTTTTGTGGGGGTGCCGGTGATGCTGTACTATGATCCTGTTGATTTGCCGGATCCTTCACTCTTCCAAGAGCGTCAGGGAGCGCGTTCAGTCTTGGGTTTTAAAGGTAAGCTTTCTGATAATTGGGAGTGGTCTATCGATGGTACCGGAGAGTACGGGCGCAGCCACTCCTCCGGCCGCAACCCAACACAAAATCTCAACACCTTCTTGACCAGCACGTCCACGATCGGACTGACGCTGGCGCAACGGCGGGCGCTCTATAATCCATTGGCGGACCATGTTGCTTTCCCTCGCTACGCGCAAGTGGCTGAGTTTTTGGACTTCAATCGTCAGTACACGTACTACAACTACCTCTCCCAGGTGAATCTCCGGGCGGTCGGAGATGTGTTTGAACTTCCTGCGGGAGCTTTGCGGATCTCGCCAGGAGCAGAGGTGATTTGGAGTAAGTATCGGACGCATGCGACGAACAGTGTGAGTGCTGCGGCGATCGCTAACATCCCAGTAGTGGGCAATAGCAATAGCCGGGTCCAGCAGTCTCGCCGTACGGAATCTGTATTCCTGGAAAGCGTCATTCCGGTGATGAGTGAGAAATGGCGGGTTTTACCTGTGGAGAAGATTGATTTGAACCTTGGGGTACGTTGGGAAGGAACCGATGACTCCACGGACGAAACCAGTCCGGTGGTCGCCTTTCTGGTAGGGATCACACCCGATGTCGCGGTGCGCGCGTCCTACGCGGAAGGCTTCTTTCCTCCTGATCAGGCTAACTTTGAAGGGCCTCGCGAAAACCTTCAGGCCATCACCCCATTTGATGATCCCGCTCGAGGAAATCTCCAGTACAACTATCCCCACGGAGAGCGGTCAGGAGGAAACCCTGATCTTCGGCCAGAGACCTCGAAAACGTGGAATTATGGCGTGATCCTTACACCTCGCAAACTTCCCGGTCTGCAGCTGACCCTTGATTATTGGATAACGGAGAAGGTGGATGCGATTGTATCGCCCACGGGACCTACAGCGATCCTGGCCAGTCCGGAGTCTTATCCTGGCCGTATCGAACGCGCCGCTCCCTCGGCTGACGATCTTGCGAAGGGCTGGCTAGGACCAGTGACGATGGTTGATTTCCGCCCGGTGAATGTCGGTTTTACCAAGACGAATGGGGTGGATATCAAACTGAATTATACCCGCGAAGTCGGTAATTTGGGTCGGTTCAGCACGACAGCAAACGCGACCTGGACTGACTCTTTCCGCGATCAAGTACTACCTATCAATCCGATAGTGGAACGCGCGGGCAGCTCAGGAAATCCTTTGAAGTGGGCAGGGTATGGATCGGTGTTTTGGGATAAGCAGGCGTGGACGGCGGGTGTCACTGCAACCTACATCGACTCCTATGTCGCCGCGTCGACCACACCGTCGCAAGCGTTCCCAACGGGGAATGGGTTGGACGGCAGCAAAATTGCCTCGGCGACTTTGTGGGATCTCTTGGTGAGTTACCGAGTCCCCGCGAGCCGTATGAATGACCGGAGCTGGCGCCGGTGGCTGGATGACACCAAGTTCACCTTGTCGGTGAAGAATGTCTTCAACAAGGAACCCGCCTTCCGAACGGATATCTACAGCTACTACAGTCGCTACGAAGATCCACGGCAGTGCTACATCACCTTGTCGGCTAAGAAAACCTTCTAACCAGCACGTGGAGACCGGCGCAAAAGCGTCGGTCTTTTTGCTAAAAATTTCGATACTCAAGAGATTAACTTCCCATGAAAGCCACTCGGTCGTTTTTGGTTATCGCTGCCAGCCTGATGCTGCCCTTGATTGCAGGTGCACAGTCCACCTCATCAGGATCTGCTGAGACCAAGTCGGTTGCGGCTCCTCCTGCGGTGGATCCTGCGGCCACGGCTCTGTGGGCGGAACACATTACTGGGATGGGAGATCGTGGTGAGGGGAGTCGTCCGGTGGTTTATGCGCAAATCAGCGGGAAGGCATTTGAGTTTTTCGAGAAGTATCCCAGTGAACGGCGAGTTGGCGGTATCCTCTACAATCTCGCGACCTGTGGTGAGTGGATGAAAGGGGAAAAAACCGAGGAGCTTCGCGTGGGTTGGCAGCTTCACCTGCGCGACGCGATTGCCGAGACCCTCAAAAGTCATCCTTGGCCAGATAATATCTGGGCAGGTCTGCAATGGGTGGCGGGAAAGAATCAGATGGCGATTGATCGTGATCGTTTGGGTCGTCCGGATCTGGACGCGCTCAAAGCGCGGATCGAGACGGTGTCGGCCCGTCTCCCCGAATCTCCGTATCGGGTGTTTTTGGAGCAGGAGTACTTGAAGGTTTTGGAAACGCAGCGTCCTGCGGAAGTGAAGGCTTATCTGACGCAACTTTCCCAGAGCTCGGTGGCCGATCTAGCGGCATTGGGTTCAGGTCAGCTCGCGATTCACGCTTTGCGGGAGAAACCTATGGAACTCACGTTTACCGCCTTGGATGGACGCAAGGTCGATTTGGCGGAGTTGCGTGGCAAAGTGGTGCTTATCGATTGTTGGGCGACTTGGTGCGTGCCGTGTGTAAAGGAGCTTCCTAACATCAAGGCGGCGCTGGCCAAGTGGGGTCCGCAGGGGTTTACGGTGGTCGGTATCTCGTTTGACCGTCGTTCTGATCGCGCGAAGTTAGTTAAATTTGTCGAGGATGAGAAACTGGATTGGCCTCACTGGTATCATGAAGGCGAAGGCTCCAATCCTTTCGGAAAGCGGTTCAATATTCGCAGCATACCGGCGACGTTTCTCTTGGGGCGCGATGGGCGTCTCATCAGTACGGATACGCATGGCGACAAGCTCGACACCCTGCTCTCACGAGTGATGGCACAATGACCCCGGCCGCGTGCGTACGTGGTGCGGTTGCANNGGGGCCTTTCTTTGCGCTTTGGTCAGGGCTTGGAGGATTTGACGGACAAGCGGCGAGAGGTTTTCAGCGTTGGCGGGTTTGGCCAGAAATGCGTTGGCGTGATGACGTCGGCAAAAATCGAGGTCCGTCTTTTCGGTAGAAGAGGAAAATATAATCGTGGGGAGCGTGGCAAAGCGGGGTTCGTTGCGCAGCCAAGCCAGCACTTCCAGCCCAGACATTTCCGGCATTTTTAGATCGAGCAGCACACAGCAGGGCAAGGAGGCTGGGCTCGCAGCTTTGAGATACGCCAGGACCTCGNNATGAAGAAGACGTCATTCTCGTCGTCCTCCGCATATAAGATGATTTCGGAGGTATTCTCGCTCATGAGTCGCGGTCAGCCCGCCATTCAACTCATTGTCGCCGCAGGGTAAAGGCATCCGCGGTGTTTTGTTGCGACGCTAGCTGACGTCCCCGGTTGGGGGGTTCAGAGGTATCGGAGGCCGTTGTGAAGGCATCGGCACCAACGTCACCTGGGTGGCTCCCCAGCTGCCCTGAAACTCGTCTGCCAATCGGAAGTGACGAACAAGCGGAGAGCGGCGAAGGAGATGATGCACCGTTTCGCGCAGGGTTCCTGTGCCTTTACCGTGGACGATCCGCACCTGCAGTATCCCGGCCTGCTGACAGGCTTCAAGATACGCGGGAATTAATTCGCCNNGCGAAAGGTATGGAGATCGAGCTCCCCGGTGATGCGGAATGGAACCGGCTGAAGATCTTCCTCCGGTTCCATCGTACCTATAATGAGCCTAGGGCTAAGCCGTCGGGGCCGGAGGGGCATCCGGGCTGTTGGCATCGAGCTCTTCCTCGGTCTCGACGATACGAGCGATGCTCAGCAGCTTATCGCCTTCCGCGAGCGTGAGGAGTTTGACCCCTTTCGCCCCGCGGTTGGTTTCTCGGATATCCTTTACCGGACAGCGGATGCTCTGCCCTTTGACCGTCAGCAGCATGACCTCGTCCGTCTCTTTGACGCTGAGGGCGCCGGCCAGTTTGACCGAACCATCTTCAGGAAGGTCAATTGCCCAGACACCGCTGCCGCCGCGGTTAATCAAGCGGTAGTCTTCGAACCGGGTGCGCACGCCCAAGCCGGCTTCGCTCGCAACGAGGAACTTCGCCTGGTGGTCGACGACCTCGATACTCTGGAGGTAGTCGCTCTCCAGCTTGAAGCGCATGCCCGTCACGCCGGCGGTGGCGCGGCCGGTGGCGCGGAACAACTCGTCTCCCGACTCCGGGTCACGTTCGCGGAAGCGAACCGCGAGACCTTGGTGCGAAACCAAAATTAATTCGTCGCTTCCCGTGGTGAGGACCGTGCCGATGACGTTATCGCCTTCGGCCAGATTGATGCCGATGACTCCGCCTTCACGAGTCGCGTTGGTGAAGTCGGAAAGCGCGCTCTTCTTGACCACGCCGCTCTTGGTGGCGGTGACGAGGTAGCGATCCGCACTGAAGTCCTGAAAGCACAGCATGGAGGCGATTTTTTCGCCTTCGCCGAGACGCAGGAAAGACGAGACAGACTTACCTTTCGATGTGCGCGTGCCTTCGGGAACGTCGTATACCTTGTTGGCGAGACATTGTCCCTTGGTGGTGAAGAATAGGATGTAGTCGTGCGTGCTGGCCGTGAATAGCCGTTCCACGAAATCGTCTTCGTAGGTTTCGGTTCCGATCACGCCCTTACCCCCGCGTTTTTGGGAGCGGTAATCCGTGACCGGCGTGCGTTTGATGAAGCCTAAGTGAGAGACCGTGATGACGCATCCCTGGTTGGGGATGACGTCTTCCATGCGGAATTCGCCGAGAGAGCCGATGATCTCCGTGCGACGAGGAGAGGTGTACTTCGCACGCATCTCCAAGAGCTCACCTTTGAGCAGGGCATTCAGTTTTTCTGACGACTCGAGGATGCTGCGGAGTTCGTCGATCAACTTCATCAGCTCCATGTACTCGGCCTCGATCTTGTCTCGTTCCAGGCCGGTCAGTTGATAGAGACGTAATTCAAGGATGGCGATGGTTTGACGCTCCGAGAGCGGGTATTTGGCCATCAACTTTTCCTTGGCTTCTTCGCGGCTGGAAGAGGAGCGGATGATACGGACGAAGTCGTCGAGATTATCGAGGGCGATCTTGTAGCCTTCGAGGATGTGAGCCCGGTCTTCGGCCTCGCGGAGACGGAAACGGGTGCGTCGAGTAATGACATCGCGGCGGTGCTCGATGTAGCACTCGATCAGCTCCTTAATGTTCATCTGCTTGGGGCGCTTGCGATCGAGCGCGAGCAGATTGACCCCAAAGGAAGATTCCAGCGCCGTCTTTTGGAAAAGCTGATTGATCACCACGCGACTTTGTTCGCCGCGCTTGAGCTCGATGACGATGCGGGTGTTTTCGTCAGATTCGTCGCGCAAATCGCGAATGCCTTCGATCTGTTTTTCTCCTACGAGCTCCGCGATACGGGAGACCAGATTGGCGCGGTTGACGTTGTAAGGAATCTCGGTGACGACGATTTGCTCCATGCCGCCCTTGAGCTCCTCGGTGTGGGCTTTGCCGCGGATGCGAACGATGCCGCGGCCGGTGCGCAGGTAGCTGTCGATTCCCTCACGACCGGCGATCACGCCACCCGTAGGGAAATCTGGACCGCGAACGATTTGGACCAGTTCGTCCAAAGAGATGCTGGGTCGATCGATAATCGCGCAGGTCGCGTCGATGATTTCATCGAGGTTGTGCGGAGGAATGTTCGTCGCCATGCCGACCGCGATGCCCGTCGATCCATTGAGGAGCAGATTGGGCAGGGCGGCGGGGAGAACGGTGGGCTCGGTGGTCTCTTCGTTGTAGTTGGCAACGAAGTCCACGGTGTCCTCATCAAGGTCGCGCAGCAGCTCTTCTGCGACGGCGGCAAGGCGAGATTCCGTGTAACGGTAGGCAGCAGGGGCGTCGCCGTCGACGGAGCCAAAGTTTCCCTGAGGGTCGATGAGAGGATAACGAACGACCCAGGTTTGGGCCAGACGGACCAAAGTGTCGTAGACCGATGCGTCACCGTGAGGGTGGTAGTTGCCGAGCACCTCACCGACCACTTTCGCGCATTTATTGAAGCTTCGATTATGGAGGAGCCCGAGACGCAGCATGGCGTACAGAATACGACGCTGTACCGGTTTGAGGCCGTCGCGGGCGTCAGGAAGCGCGCGCGAGACGATGACCGACATCGAGTAGTCGATGTAGGCCGTCTGCATGATGTCGGTGATATTCGCCGTGAAAAGTTTCTCGTTGGACGCGTACATGAGAGAATGCGGAGACGCAGAGACGCCGAAGCGTGGGAGAGAGAAGAAAAGGAGGGTGAGAGAAATCCGGTGCTGTGAGCTCCGGACGGTTCCTCACTTACACATCGAGATATTGAACGTTGAGAGCGTTGTCCTCGATGAACTGACGGCGGGGAGGGACTTCGTCACCCATGAGGAGTGTGAAGAGCGCGTCCGATTTGGCGGCATCGTTGATCGAGACTTTGAGCAGCCGGCGCTTTTCAGGATCCATCGTGGTTTCGAAAAGCTGCTTGGGATTCATTTCACCAAGACCTTTGTACCGTTGGATACTTAATCCTTTACGCCCATTTGCGCGGATTTGGGCGACGATTTCTAGGGGTGAATGAAGTTCGATCCGGCTTTCCGAGCGTTGACCGGCGTTTTCGACGATCAGATAGCGAGCCTCCTCGGTTCGACTAAACCGGCGAATTTCCAGGCCAGCAGCGGAAATTGCCTTTAGCAACTTGGTCATTTCCGTGCCTTCGAAAATTTCGTGCAGCGTGATGCGCTTGGCAGGACCTGTGGGTTTCTTTTCTCCCGAAGGAGCAGGCTCTGCTTGTTCTGACAAATCGGCATCGAGGCCATGGCGCCGGACAAAATCGGCCCGAGCATTTTCATCGCTGAGAAATTCGTGAGATTCCTTATTCCCCTCGCGAATGCGAGCAATGTAGCGCGGAAGTGCCTGTGACTCCGGGTCGTGACGATCGAGGTAGGAACCTAGGTCAACCCCGTAGCGCGTGACCCCACCGCCTAGCTTCTCCAAAGCGGCGAGGGATTCGACGATCTTGTCGATTTGGGCGGGGGCGAAGACGTGCTGATCTTTGAGACGCGTCAACGTCACGTCCTCAGAGCCCAGCTCGAGCAAGATGCGATTAAGCTGCTCGTCGTTGTCGACGTACTGTTCGCGCTTCTTGCGCTTGATCTTATACAACGGCGGCTGAGCGATGTAGACATAGCCCCGTTCGATCAGCCCGCGCATCTGTCGATAAAGGAAGGTCAGGAGAAGCGTGCGAATGTGGGAGCCGTCCACGTCGGCATCCGTCATGATGATGATCTTGTGGTAGCGAGCGCGATCGGCGTTGAAACCGCCTACTGCTTCATCTCCCTCACCGATGCCAGTACCGCAGGCAGTGATGAGGGTGCGAATTTCCTCGTTGGCGAGCACCTTGTCGATGCGGGCTTTCTCGGTGTTGATCAGCTTACCACGCAGCGGGAGAATGGCTTGGAAACGGCGATCGCGGCCTTGCTTGGCGGAGCCACCGGCGGAGTCACCCTCGACGATGAANNGGGCCTTGCGGGCGGCTTCCCGAGCGCGGGCAGCATTGAGGGTTTTGTCGATGATGCGTTTGCCGACCGCGGGGTTGGCTTCGAGGAAGAACTTGAGTTTTTCCCCGACGATCCGCTGCACGATTCCATCCACTTCACCGTTGGAAAGCTTGGTCTTGGTTTGCCCTTCGAAACGAGGTTCTGGCACTTTTTCGCTGATCACGGCGGTCAGGCCTTCGCGGACATCGTCGCCCGTGATCGAAGGGTCTTTCTCTTTGATCAGATTATTGCCACGAGCGAACGTGTTGATGACGCGAGTCAAGGCGGTGCGGAAACCGCTGAGGTGCGTGCCGCCCTCAATATTGAAGATGGAGTTGGCGTAGGCGAAGACCTGGTCGTTGTAGCTGTCGTTGTACTGCATGGCCACATCGACCACGATGTTGGGCAGAGTCGGACTCAGTTCGTTCGCTACGCTGTCACCGAAGGTAATCGGTTTTTCGTGTACGACATTTTTGTTCGTGTTGAGGAAGCGCACAAACTCGGTGATGCCGTCCTTGAAGAAAAACGTATCCGTTTTTTGCGAACGCTCGTCGTTCAACTCGATTTTGATTCCTGGATTAAGGAATGCGAGTTCGCGCAGACGCTTGGCGAGGATGTCGTACTGAAACTCCCGGGTCGTTTTGAAGATTTCTGGATCTGGCTTGAACGTGATTTTTGTGCCCGTCTTCTTCGTATCGCCGATCACCTGCATTTTTTGCGTGGTGATCCCCTGGGCGAAGCGCATTTGGTACACCTTGCCGGTGCGCCGGACCTCAGCCTCGAACCATTCCGAGACGGCATTCACGCACTTTGCGCCGACCCCGTGAAGACCTCCGGAGACTTGGTAAGCGCCCTTACCGAATTTGCCTCCGGCGTGGAGGTTGGTCAGTACGAGTTCGAGGGCCGGGATCTTATACACCGGGTGCATATCCACCGGAATCCCACGTCCGTCGTCTTCAACCGAGCAAGAGCCATCCAGGTGGACGGTGACGCGAACAAGCGAGGCAAAGCCTGCTAGAGCTTCGTCAATCGAGTTGTCGACCACTTCGAAGACGCAGTGGTGAAGGCCGCGCTCATTGGTGTCGCCAATGTACATGTCGGGCCGTTTACGCACGCCCTCCAAACCCTCGAGTTTCTGGATTTTCGACGCATCGTAGTCAGCGGCGCCGGCCTGGGCTTTGGAGAGGTTTTCCTGATCGGGTGTGTCAGACATGAATGAGAAATTGCCGAGTAGCGGGGAAGGGAAAATCGCATCGGAAAACAGGGTCGGGGACAACGACTATTTCCGTGAGGGGAGACCGTTTCGAACCGCACTTAATTTACCGTATGGGTAATTTTAGGTTGCGGACCTAAGATTTCATCGTAGGAAGAGCCTGTGAAGCTTTCGGTGAAAGTTGACTATGCCTGTCGGGTACTCACCCACATGGCGCGGCTGCGCGGGACGGATGCCCTGGCGCATATTGAGGAGCTGGCGCGAATCGAAGCAGTCCCGGCCAATTACTTGGTACAAATTTTAACAGAATTGCGTAACGGGGGACTTATTATGAGTCGCCGCGGTAAGCAGGGCGGGTACGCTTTGGCTCGGCCGCCTGAAGAGATCACGTTGTACGACATCGTTAAAGTGATTGAAGGGGATCTTTTGGAGCTAAATACGACGAGCGAGGGGCAGTCGGGTCGACGGGTCACTCAGATTTGGCGGGAAGTGCGTTCAACGCTTGAGCGTCGATGTCGCGAATTCACCTTGGACATGTTTGCTTCCAAGGTGCCCGACGAGATGTACTACATCTAATTGGCGTTGATTCAAAGGGGCAAACGTTGTCATCGAAGGGAAAACCGGTCACGTCACATCCATGTCGCCCCTTCTTGAGAAACTACTGATTTTACAGGCGCATGATCGCCGGCGTTTGGATTTGGAGAAAGAACTGAAGGGAGTTCCGGGCGATATTGCAGCGGTCGAGAAGCGGATCGCGACCGAGCGTGGAGCGATCGATACGGCCAAGCTCGAATGGCAGCGATTGGAGGCGAGAAAGAAAGACCTTGAAAACGAGATTGCCCTCGCCGAACAGAAAGCGGCCAGGTACCGCACCCAGCAGCTAGAAGTGCGGAAAAACGATGAATATCGCGCTCTGGGGCACGAAATAGAGACCACGGAGGCTCAGATAGGGACTCTGGAAGAGACCGAGCTTGGCGTGCTGTATGAGATCGAGACGGCGAAAGCGAAATTTGCCGCGGCCGAGAAGGAGTTGAAGGCGAACATTTCAGGGCACGAAGCGCGCATACGTTCTTTTCGGGATCGAGAGGTCGTGTTGAACGCTGAACTCGGCACGGCCAAGGCGGATGTGGGAGCGGCACGCCAGCCCCTTGCTGAACCTGTTTTAAAGCTCTACGACCGAATTGCTCAACGTCACATGCCCGTGTGCGTGCCATTACGCGGCGGGAAGTGCGGCGGTTGTCACCTCAAGGTATCCTCCGAGGTGGAATCCGCGGCGCGCGGAAAATCGGATCCTTCCGCCCAATTGCCGACGTGTGACCAGTGCGGACGGATAGTCTGGTGGGAGTACGGCGCCTAGCTCACCTCTGCGTTTGTTTTTGAGGAGCTTGCAATTTCCGGTTCGCGATGAGAACCGTACGCCTCTGCAGCTAGTAATAGCTTCAGTTTTTGGTTTTGGGGCTTGGTCGTCGCTCCAGGTTCTTTGATCCCAAGTCGCCGGGTAACGCCGTCGACTGACCTGTACCTGGAGAGGAAAGTCCGGACACTGCAGGGCACGATGCCGCACGAGCTTCACCGCAAGTGCGGGCGTCCCGTTTTAAAGCGTGGCGACGGAGAGTGTCACAGAGAATAAACCGCCGTGAGGGACTTGTCCCGCATGGTAAGGGTGAAAAGGTGGGGTAAGANNATAGGCGACTGGACGGCCCGTCCCATAGTCGCGGGTATGCCGCATCTCGCGCAGGCGAGACGTTGACTTCGGTCGGCGAGAGAAATGACGGCCAAAGCGCCGCAAGGCGTAGAACAGAATCCGGCTTACCGGTCCCAAAACCAAAAACGAAGCCTGCTGAGGCCCTCTATCCGAAGTGCCGGGAGGTTAATTGTGGGTTTTCTGTCCCCGTCCAGGGAAAAGTTCTTTCACTCAGTCCTCCACATCTCTTTCTACAAGGGTAGGATATGATTTTTCGGGCCAAAGGGTGGGCTGTTTGGTTGCCCGGAAATCTCCGGCGAGTTCAGCTTTGCCCTTGACTCTCTGCACGGGCTTTGGGTTGTTGGCCGGCTTCCAATCTCACTCTACGCTATGGCCAACACTAAATCTGCCATCAAGGCCGCCCGTAAATCCGCCCGTCTCACCATTCGCAATCGCGGAACTCAGACGCGTCTGAAGACGTTNNAGCCCGCCTCACGACCCGCAACAAAGCGGTCCAAACCCGTTTGAAAACGCTGCACAAGAAGTTTGAGCAGGCTGTGGTCAAGGGAGAAACCGACGCTATCAAGTCTGCTGGAAGCGCTTACGCCTCTGCGATGGACAAAGCGACGAAGTCGGGCGTGGTGCACCGTAATGCGGCTGCTCGCGCTAAGAGCCACATCGCCAAGTCCCTTCGCCCGAAGGCGGCTGCGGCTAGCTAAGCCTTTCCTAAGGTGGCCCCCCTGCTTTTATGGCAGGTTCTGGGGAGCAGCACTTTGACCTCTTATCCCCGGTGGGTAAGAGGTTTTTTCGTGGTCGCATTAGGGCTAATACATTCTGCCTCAAACGTGTTTTAGGCTCAGTTAGGAGCAAGCCGCACGCAAAGGGCTTTCAAACGAGCACGGAGAGGGAGGGAGCGACTGGCGAAAGCGCGTTGGTGGCGTTCATACTCGAAGCGACCCTCCGGTTTTTCGATCTGAATCGGAGCGAATCCTAGTTCTTGGAGGTCGTAGGGGCTGGCTCGCATGTCCACGGCGCGGATGTCGCAAGCTAGTTCAAAGCACTCCGCCAAGAGCTCGGAAGGCGTGTACGGCGCGAGTTTGCAGGCCCACTTGTAGAGGTCCATGTTCGCATGGAGGCATCCGCGTTGCTCGAAAGAGGTCACGCCCTCGCGAGTGAGAGTGTGTCGATTCAGTGGTGAGGCGGGTGGAGTGAAAAAGCGAAAGGCGTCGTAATGAGTACAGGCAAGTGGACCTCGTTCCACCTGGGCCGCGATTTCCTCCGCGGACAGGCGTAAAGGCCAGGCCGTATGTCGAACCTGCTCCGGGGATTGTCGGTACACCATCGCCCATTCATGTAGGCCGTGGCATCCAAAGAAAGCGGGACGTTGTTCGACGGACTCTAGGAATCCATGGAGCCATGCGGCAAACGCACGGCGTTTTTCTGGGATTCGATTAAGGTCGAGAGAAACTCCCTCGTCCGTGTGGTGGTACTGCGACCAGCGGAGAAAACGACGGGCTTCGACTCCGAGAAGGACAACGTCGGGACCGGGGTGCCACTGCCGAAGCCAGGCCGGACGAAATCCATAGTAGCTGAAAAGAAAATCCCAGACCGGGTGCTTTTCTCCTCGAGCTGCACGCTCTTGGTGAGGGTCGAGCCTTGGTCGAAGCCGCTGCTCATGACGCTCGACCTGTTCAAGCCAGTCGCTCTCGGCGAGAGTTTGAGGAGCGAAAAGCGTGGTCACGGAGCGACCTGTTCTGTAGCGTTTTCCCGGATACGGAAAAACTCGTCTACGCAGACGCCTTTGGGCGGTAGAAAAGTGCCGTAGAGCCGACGCTTCCGACGAAGAGGCTGTGGCTGCCCTCGGCGAGAACCGTGTTCAACGTATGGCGCTCGTCGCGATCGGCCGCGGTATAGCGCACTTTGACTAGGTCATGTGCGCTGAGCAGGGTTTGCAGCGAAGTGAGAACGGCCGCCGAGGCGCCTTCTCGACCAATTTTCAGTGACGGTTCCAGCGTTTGGCCACGACCGCGTAGACGACTTTTTTCGGCTCCGGTAAGAGTGGGGAGTTCATTCATAGCGAGGCGGGAGGCAGAGCCGTTTAGCGGAAATCGATGAGTTCGACGTGGAAGATCAGCCCGGCCTTGGGTGGGATCATCTTTCCAGCGCCTTTATTACCGTAAGCCAGCCAGTAAGGAATAACCAAGGTGCGTTTCTCGCCCCGTCGCATGGTGAGAAATGCCTCGTCCCAACCGGCGATGACGCGGCCCATGCCAATCTGGACATTCAGTGGGCCCTCGCCGCGATCATAGCTGCTATCGAACTTGGTGCCGTCAAAAAGACGTCCCTCGTAATGGGCCGTGATCCACTGGCCCTTTTTTGGCATTTCGTCCCCACGGCCCGGGTCGCGGATGACGTAGCGCATGCCTGATTTGGTTTCGTGGGCGCTGGCGTAGTCGCGAGCGAGGATGGCTGCTTCTGCGGGGCTCCACTGAGGCGATTTTGCAGCCAAAGCTTCACGCATGGCGCTATTGATGGGTTGTCCAGGATTGTCACGGGCCAGCCAACCAAAACGGACGACCAGGGCGATGGTGCCTAAGGCGAGACCGAGTATGAGGAGAACCAATAAGCTGCGCATTGAGAGAGGGTGAGAGCAGAGACGCTACGTGTGAAGGGGTCAAACGTGGAGACTCAGCGTGTCGCGTGCAAGCGGCGTATCGGACTGCCGTTTTTAGAAGTGAAAAATAGTACGCAAGATGTTTATAATCAAAATTTAAAGTCCGTGATCTGATTGCGTTCGCACCATCGTTTGTTCCGGGATAAGTATGGACGAACAGCGGAAAACCGCTCCGGTGAATTCGAAGTAGGCAAATGGGCTGAACCGCGCTCGGTCCGGCTTGAAGGTAATGCCCCCTTAGCTCCCGAGTGCGTGGGGATGCTTAGTGACGACCTCGCAGGCGAGTTGCCACTTCTCCGCGAGCACTTGGGCGAGTTGGATAACTTCTACGCGGTCGAACGGCTTTTTCAGGATGAGCCATTTTTGCTTCAACCGAAGACCCGACTGCAATTCGTCCCAACTATAGTCAGAGTAGGCGGTACAGAGCACCACGTTGAGGTGAGGGTCTACGTCCCATAATTTGTTGATGGTTTGGTGACCATCCCATCCGGGAGGCATGCGCATGTCCACAAACGCAAGGGCATATGACCTTTGGTGGGAATGTTCTTCCCTGATCATGGCCAGGGCCTCCTGACCTTGGAACGCGGAGTGAAGTTCGAAGGGTGGAAGCTTGGGTTTGGCGGTGGTGGCTCCTGTTCCGAAAATCATCGCGGCGTGCGCTTCAAGATCAGAGCCTGACTCGGGTGGAGTTAAGATGCGCCGAAAATCATCATGGATCGCTGCGTTGTCATCGACGACGAGGATACGGAAGCTGGGTGGACCCGTCACGAAGGACCTTTCGGCGTCAACGGAAGAGTCAGAGTGAAGCAGGCGCCCCGACCAGGGCCTTCGCTTTGGACTTTCAGGTCCCCGCCCATTTCGCGGGCAGCTAGAATGGCGCTGTGTAAGCCGAAGCCATGTCCATTCGCTTTGGTAGTGAAGCCGTGCTGAAAGATCTTCGCTAGGGTCTCTGGCGACATACCGACACCACTGTCTTGGACCGACAAGGCAACGCATTGATTGCTGCTCATGGTCGCGGCCAGGCGAATGAACGGCCGATGGTTGGAGTTCGCGAGCACGGCGTCCTTGGCGTTTTTCAACAGATTGACCAGGATCTGTAGTACCTTGTGGCGATCGGCGTTTACTGGATCCGAAACCTGGATACTTCGTTCGACCGTGATTTCGTGCCGATCGAACGATTGGGAGACAAGTTTCAAGGCGTCGTCAATCAACTGGGCGGGAGGGAGGCTTTCTGTGACTCCGAAGAGACGAGCAGAACTCTGCTGCGTCATGATGATCTTCCGAATATGATCGAAATGTTGAGCCAGGCTTTCCACGTCGGTCTGCAGGCGCTGGTTTTCCTCGGAAAGATGTGATTCTAACTTGGCTAGAAAATCAGGGATCTGGCGACCGCCTGGATCGTTCATCAAGTAGTCTCCGAGCCGCGGTTTTTCGCGCTGAAATACTTCCACCAGCTGTCGAAGGAGGGAGAGGCGTGTGGTTTTAAGCTGATTGCGGACATCGTGAACGGTGATGTTCACACTCGTGAGCACATTGCCCACATTGTGGAGCACCCCGGTAGCGACATCAGCCATGCCAGCTTGACGAGAGGCGACCACCAGCTGTTGATGCAGGACCTCGAGTTCGCGAGCGGCCTGTCTTTTTTCAGTGACATCCTCCAGAGTTCCTTCGCACGTGGGTGCTTCGCCCGGTGTCTCGCTCCAACGGGCGTTCATCATGACATCGATGTTCTCGCCGGTAGTCGTTTTGAGCGAGGTTTCGAAGCCTCTGACTTCCTTTTCTTGCTCAAGGAGTCTCCAAAGTTCTTCTCGCGTTTCGGCGGGAAATGAATCCTCGCTGCCGTGAGCGATTTCTCCTGTATCCAGATTTTTGGATAGTTTGAGCATCTGCAGCAGGTGTGGATTGGCCAGCCGGAAGTCGCCCTGTCTGGTGATTTTAAATACACCGATAGGGAGATTAGTAACGAAGGTGCGGTAGCGCTCCTCTGAACGGCTCAGCTCGCGGGCGGTGCGTTCATGGTGGGCCACTTCAAGCTGGAGCGCGCGCGTTCGCTCTTGAACGCGGTCTTCTAGTGCATCGAGAAGCTTTTGGTGTGAATCTTGTTGCTGACAAATTTCCCACATTTCTCGTCTCGAGACGAAACAGGCCCAGAGGAGAACGGTGACTTCAAAAACCACCCAGGCGGTGTGCTCCCATGTCCGCCATACAGTCGCATAAGGTACGCCAAACACCGATTCCGGGAAAAAGAGGCCGCGCAGGAAATGATCGAGGGCCACGACGACCGAGGCGCTCAAAAGCACCTTCCAGTCGCGGTATAAGGCGATGAAAGCAAGGGAACCGAATACGTGGAAGTGGGTTTCGATGCGGCCACCCGTTAGATGGATGAGGAGAGCGGAAAAACTTACTTGGGCTACCGCCACGCTATGCCGCGTCACGGGATGATAGGGCATCAATCGCATCATCGCGAGCGGGAATGAGACCAAGAGTCCTCCGATGCCGACTGCCGCGATTACGTGAGGGTGGACGCTGCTGGAAAACCCACTCCATGTTTGTGGGGACCAAATCGCCGAGATGGCTATGCCAAAGGCCCATTGCAACAGCAGCAACCACCAGAACAAACCATTGGTTTTGGAGAAGACGCTTTGTTCGTAGTGAACGAAACGCTCTTCTACATTCACCCCTGTTCGAGTGAGCCCGGAGTCAGGTGGCGTCGCTAGAGAAAGCGGTCTTAAAACACCTGTAATCATGGGGAAAGNNGCACATTTCCAAGGAGCACCCAAAGACTGGATTCTCAACCGGGGCGTGGTGGTCTCCTCGTATCCAACTAAGAATGGCGTCTTGAGAGGGAGTGGGTCCACGATGGCCACGTGCGAGAGTCAGGCCCCCGCTGAAAGTCACATCCCCTTGCGCGTTGATAAAAATCGCATGGCCAGACGTCACCGCTCCCAAGGACGCTGCGATCTTTCCCTCAGGATCGCTCACAACTGGAACGTCTCGGCCTCCCATAAGGCGCATGGTCGCGGGGGTCGGCCAGGTGGAGGGGACCAGGTGGGTGGGGATCAATTCGACAAGGACAGCGTCGCAGTTTCCCCGGGCTCGGGCCAGTAGATCTGCCATTTCGGCTAGGCTGGCTCGGGTACAGGGGCACTTGGGATGCACTGCCATGATCAGCAGAGGAGTCCCTGGTCGGTGGTGAAGGTGAATGAAGCGAAAGCCTTCCCGACTAATTGCGCCGGCTCCTCCCTGAAGAGAAGCGTACGCTTGCAGCCCGTAGAAAGCTCCCGTGAGGGTGACGATCCAAAGCGCGGCAACGGCGTAAAGGTAGAGTCCTGGGCGAGAGGGCACGTCGAAGCCATCGACACGAAAAGGAGAATCTTAACCCGGAGGCGGCGTTTTTGCTTTATTTTTGCTTTAAATCAAAACCATCTCGCTATCAATAGATAGTGATATAATTTGGCTTTTTATCACGTGTGATCCATGTAGCCGAAGGCGATCCAGGCGGCGTTGGAGGTGTCGGTACGCTCGCACTGAGTGCCACGAAGTCTTGGATTGGGCCCACTGGGATTTGAACCCAGAACCAAAGGATTATGCTTACCACTTCGGCTTTCGCCGCTTCCGCAAGGGAATGCGTGGTCTGGACCATGCCTTCACCATGTCCCGCCGAGGCGGGACGAAGGTGGGTGATTATGGTCTCTACACCTTTCCCGCCAAAAGGCGGGACTTGGCTCGGCGTTGGGTCGCCTGGGGAGGCAGGCCGTTCACCGAATTTACACCTGACTAACGCCGGGTTTCCCCGCCGTCGACCCTATGTGAGTCCTCTGCTCTAACCGTTGNNGCATCCAAAGAACGCCTCACGGTGTTCAGGTTGCGGAGGAAGCTCAATAGAAATGTCGGGTTGAACGAGAGTGGGACGAGACGGTGCTTTCCACTACGAAGAACGATTGTTTGGCTTGGGATAATGAAGGCGAAATCCTTGCTGATCGCAGTGCTGGTCGCGACGATGGTGGTGTCCGCGTTTGCCCAGCCGGAACCTCCCTCTACGAATCGCTATGTTCGGACTGAGGATGTGGTTTACGGACGAAAATTTGGGGTGGCGCTNNTGCACCGTATTTAGAGCGCGGTTACACCGTTTTTGCCGTCGTGCATGGATCACAGCCGAAATTCACGCTCGCTGAGATAATCCCCGATGTGCATCGGGCAGTCCGCTACATTCGTTTTCATGCTGGGCGGTGGAACATCAATCCTGATCGTCTAGGCGTGACTGGTTCAAGTGCGGGAGGTCATCTTTCGCTGACGCTAGCGACTCAGGGCGGTTTGGGGTCAGCCGATGCCAAGGATCCGGTGGATCGGGTCAGCAGTGCGGTTCAGGCTGTCGCCTGCTTTTATCCGCCTACGGATTTCCTGAATTACGGAGGGCCGGGGCGGCGAGCAGTGGCGGAGGGAGAGCTAAAGGCGTATCAACCTGCATTTGGTCCAGAAGCAACCACGCCGGAAGGTCGCCAGCGATTGGGTGAGTTGTATTCGCCTGCCCGGTACATCACGTCGACGTTGCCTCCGGTCCTCGTGGTGCATGGAGATGCTGATAAGCTAGTGCCCTTGCAGCAGTCGGAATGGTTTCGGCAACGAGCTCAGGAGGCGGGAGTCGGGGAGAGGGTGCAACTTGTTGTGAAGTCAGGAGGCGCTCATGGCTGGCCTGACGCTCAGATGGATCGAAAAATGATGGCACGCTGGTTTGACCACCAGTTGCGTGGACTACCTGCCGATTCCGCTAAGTGAGCCCGCGCGGGGATGACGTCCTTTAAAGGTTAAGGCGCCTTGACGATGCTGTCGTGAGATTGTCGCTGAGGAGTGTTCGCGCCCTCTGTGATCGCGATGGTTTGGGGCGTGTTGTTGTACAAGAGTCGTCGTGGGCCAATGTACACCACTTTGAGCGTGTAGGTACCTGGAGCGAGTGAGTCCTTCGGGATGACGTAGTAAAACCCGCAGGTTTCGGTGTCGGTGCGTCCCGGATTGGCGGCGGCGACGTCTGGCCGAGGTTCGGGGAAGGCGCGAAAGAGGTAGCGGTGGTTTTCTTGTTCAAGGAGGAGGTGTGCCTCCAAGTCGGTGCTAATTTGGTCCTTCGTGAGCATCCAGCCTCGAACATGTACATTTTCGGATGCGACGGTCACTTTGTCGAAGTGAAAGATGATGGGGAAAAGGGTGAGGTTTCCGGGAAACATCACTTCACTACTGTCTTCGGCTTCGATTTCGAAAATTCTTGTTCTTTCGGCAGTTTGTACGATCAGGTCAGCTTTTTGTGAGCGTGGGAAAATAGGGGTTCGCAATCCTTCGAATGTCCCGCGCTCGTCGTAGTAGCGTGCAGCATCGATCCGGCGTTGCACGAACCGATGAGCTTCTTCGCTGAACTGTTGGTTGGCCGCGATATTGAGCCCGATGGCAAGCGCTACCAAAACTGATGAACCGATGACCGTCAGCTTAGGTTGAGGCAGGGATTTCACCAAGAGGACGCTCAGCGCGATCCAGATCATGGCGCTTTGTACCATGTAGCGTGAGGAAAGAGCGGATACACCTTCAGCATTCACCCGTCCATAGGCGATGAACGCGCATGCCAGAATCGAATTGAGGGCGAGCGTGATCAGAAAGGGATCGCGACGGAAACCGCCGCGGACCAGAAGTAACCCTGTTGTGATCAAGGCGAAGACGCCACTGACGAGAGCGATGCGAGGATGGCCAATTGCAGGAACGCCTCCCACCATCGTCAGCCAGTAGCTCAGCCAGGCACCGATGTTGGGCATCTTCGCAGGATTAAGCGACGACGGCGTCGGTGAGAACAGCCCAAGGCGCCAAAAAAACACCGCGACCAAGACCGTGCCTATCCCCGACCAGATGAAGAAGGCCCGCGTGCGGCGTTGCAGCAGTAACGCTCCCCCTGCCACAACCACGACGGCGACACCATGCGCGAGCGTGAAGACCGCCAGGGTGGCAAGAACCGCACCCGCAAAGAGACGCCACGCTCCTTCCTGTAGCACCATAATAAGGCAAGCGGTGGTCAGAAAGACGACTTGGAAATGATCGATTGAAGCATACGAAGAGAACAAGTTCTCGTAATGCTGCATGTGAAAGATCAGCAGGCTGGCGATGGCTGCGCAGAAGAGTCCAAACCCGCGTTTTTTTTCCTGTCGACCGATGAGAAAAACTACGCCGAGCATGAACGCGTTTCCGATGATCGCGAGGTATTCGAAGTTGATCTTACCGGTGACCTCGTAGAGCAACACCATCAGGAGTCGGCTCGTAAGCACGACGTGCTCATTGGCCGTGGCAAAAAAGGCACGGACCGATTCTTCCACCGAGGTGGATGCGCGGTAGTTGACGAGAAATGCCAGGACAGTCTCAAACTCGTCCCACATCGGCATGTTCTGCAATAAATTCGCGGACTGCCAGGCCATGAAGACCACAGGCAGGAGGGCAACAATGATCACAGCGCCCTGCAGAAAACGCAGAGAACGTGAGGAAAGTTGCCAGGAACCCCGGGGGGTAGGCGGAGAGCTGGAGTGCATAAGAGTTCGCTGGCTGGAAAGCGAACGCGTGACCTATGAAGAGCAGAGCACCTGGAGTGATGGCAAGCGCCAAGCGGATTTCGAGGACGTGGTTTTGACTTTGCATTCGCCGTGCGTGGTTTCCGTTGGTCGTATGTTGCTATGGTACTCTACGCCTCCGCAGTTTTTTTTGGCGCGTTCCTCCTATTCCAGGTCCAACCCCTGATAGGAAAGTATATCTTGCCCTGGTTTGGCGGAAGTCCGGGTGTATGGACGACCTGCCTACTCTTTTTTCAAGCGGTCTTACTGGGTGGATACGCGTATGCCCATGCCACGTCCACTTGGCTCAAGCCCAAGCAACAAGCCTGGCTGCATGTGACTCTCCTGGCGCTTGCCCTGCTCACGCTCCCGATCGTGCCTTCGGTGGAGTGGAAGCCGACCGGTGGAGCAGAGCCGGTGGCGCGCATCCTTCTTTTGCTCCTGGTCACGTTGGGGTTGCCGTATTTTGTCCTTTCGGCGACGGGACCCCTGCTCCAACGCTGGTTCAGCCATCGTTATCCCGGTGTTTCGCCCTACCGCTTGTATGCCCTTTCCAATGTGGGATCTCTCCTCGCACTCCTGAGTTATCCCTTTTATTTTGAAAGCGCCTTCACACGCCAGACGCAGGCCTATGCTTGGTCGGGAGGGTTGGTTCTCTTCGCTATTCTTTGTGGAGCATGCGCGTGGCGTATCCGCAACGTGGAGTCTATTACGCCCGCGGCCAACGCAGCAGAGTTGCCTGAGGGACAGCAACGTCGATCAGAGGAACCCAGCCCGACGTGGGGGCAAAGGACATTGTGGTTGGTACTTCCCACACTTGCGTCTATTTTGCTCATCGCGACGACCAATCAGCTGAGTCAGGACATTGCGGTCATACCCTTTCTGTGGGTGCTGCCGCTCGCGCTGTACTTGCTTACCTTCATTCTTTGCTTCGATCACCCCCGTTGGTACCAGCGTGGAGCGTTTGGGACGTTGTTGGTCTTGGGAACCGTGGTGGTTTGTCGCCTGCTTTACGTTGAGTCGGGCGCAGCCATGATGCTGCAGATCATCGGTTACAGCGGGACCCTTTTTGTCGCCTGTATGGTGTGCCATGGCGAGCTACATCGTTTGAAGCCCTCACCACGTTTTCTTACGTCGTTCTACCTGCACATATCCGCGGGAGGCGCGCTCGGGGGCGTGCTGGTGGCGGTGGTGGCGCCCTTGGTTTTCAACCGTTATGCTGAACTACAGATTGGTCTGTGGGGGTTGAGCTACACCGTTGGGTTGATCTGCCTTCGTGACCAAGCCAAGGGGTGGGCTGAAAGCATCGCGCTTGGCTCAGTTTTAGCCTTTCTGATGTTGCCGTTCTTGTGGGTCGAATGGACAGGAGGTGTGCTCTCCTGGTTAAAGGCCTATGGTGGCGCATTTGCCGATATCTACCGCGAGCACTGGAAAGAGTTGGTTCTGTTTCTCGCTATCTTGCTTTTGGCCTTCGTGGGGCGGGGAAAACTGCGGGCCACACAGTGGCGTCCACGTATGGCGGGCTTTGTGATGATGCTCTGCGTTGGCTTGGGGATTTTTTTCATCGTGCAAATCCAGAGAGCGGCGGGCACTGTTTTGGTCGCCACGCGTAACTTTTATGGTTCGCTCAAGGTGTATGAGGACCTCCCGGATCGTGAGTATGGTCACCACTACAAACTCATTCACGGGGTCATTACCCACGGCCTTCAGTTCAAGAATCCGATTCAGAGCATGTGGCCGACTACCTATTACGGGGAAACGAGTGGGGTCGGCCTGGCCATCAAGCACCTACAAAAACCCGAGGGGAGTCGAAAGCTGGGTTTGGTAGGGTTGGGGACAGGGTCCTTGGCCACCTATGGACGGGCGGGGGATCAGGTACATATTTACGAAATCAATCCCGATGTGGAGCGGGTTGCTCGTGATTACTTCACCTACCTGGGAGAAAGTGTTNNCGTGACGCGGACATCCAAGTGGTTCTAGGTGATGCGCGTCTTTCGATGGAAGAGGAGCTAGAGCGGGGAGAGCCGCAGAGGTTCGACCTCTTGGCCCTGGACGCGTTCAGCAGTGATGCGATTCCCATCCATCTTTTAACTAAAGAGGCCTTCGCGCTTTACCTCCAACACCTGGAGAAAGACGGCATCCTTGCTGTGCATATCTCTAACCGCTACCTCGACCTGCAGCCTGTGGTCGAGAAGCTGGCCCACGAATTCGGTTTGGCGGTCGCAACCGTCTCCGATGACGAGTCGGAATCTTGGTGGATCTATCGTACCAAGTGGGTGCTCATCGCGCGGGAGGAGCGACTTCTGGAAGCGGATGAGATCCGGGAGAAAACGTCACCGTTGAGTGCAAAAACCGAGCAGGCCCCGATTTGGACTGATGATCACGCTAGTCTCGTGCAGGTTTTGCGGTAGGCGCAAAAGGGTGTCCTCGCTTTTGCGCTTTGCTTAGCAACTGAAAGAACCCTGGGGGCTCCACTTAGGCAGAAGCCGGGGGCTGTTGATTGGTGAGTGAGTCCGAATCCGCGGGTTTCTTTGCGCGGAAAGGGTCGCCCTCGACGTAAATCGATTGCGAGGGGAAAGCAAAAGAAAGACCGCGAGTCTCTACGATGCGCATGAATCCCAGATTGAGACGCTGGCGTAAGGTCATGTGTTTTTGGAAATCAGGATCTTTCGTCATGTACACGACCCAAAGGTCCAAAGACGACGTGTTGAAATCACGGAAGTAGACCATCACCGAGCNNTAAGATGAGCGCTTTGATGTCCGCGATCACCCCTTCTATGTTTGAGGGCGACGCATCGTACTTGAGACCGATAACCTGTTCTACCCGGCGCTGGGTGAAGCGTGACAGATTGACGATCGCTTCCCCGGCGACGGTTTTGTTGGGCACCACGGTGAGAGATCGATCAGGATTACGCAACTTGGTGGAGCGCAGGCCGATGTCTTCGACCGTACCAGTGTGAGCGCCGATTTTGACCGCCTCTCCGATTTTAAACGGTTGGTCCACGGCAACGACCACAGAACCAAAGACATTGGCAAGGGTGTCCTGTGCTGCGAGGGCTACGGCGAGGCCACCGATGCCGAGGCCGGCAAGAAATGCTTTCACATCAGCGCCAAGACTTTGAGCGATCATCAAGATGCCGAAGGCGACGAAGACCACCAGCAGTGTTTTACGAATCCACGGCATGAAGGCCGCAATTCCCATTTTGCGTTGGACTGCAATGTCTTGTAGGTGACCGAGGACGGTGTTGAACGCGCGAAGTAGCAACCAGAACACCACCAGGGAGAATGCCATGGTAGTGCCGTAGCGCACGGCATGGTCGGCAGAGGGGCTTAGCTTGAGGACCTTGATGGCCGCTAATGTCCCGATTAATACGACGAATGCTCCGACCGGACCTTCCAGGGCTACGAAGAGCTTATCGTCGAGTGTGGTTTCAGTTTTCGAAGCAAGGCGTCGAAAAACTCCAAAAAGCAAACGAGTCACCACTCGGCGGAGTACCAGTGCACCTACGAAGAATAGCCCAGCTACCACGTAGTGGGTGACGGAGTTACCGCTCGTTTCTACGTCAAATACTTCCAGAATCCCGTCTACCAGATGCTCTAAAAAGTCGGGTGTCTGTACCACTACGTCGCCCCGAGCCACCGCGGCCGCGGCCGCAGTTGTGTTCGGATCAGGGCTCGTCGCTGCGGTCGACTCCGCAGGTGTTTGCCCAAAAGCTGCGATGGCAAACGAGGCGAAAGTGAGCAAACTGAGGCAAAGGAGACGGCAAGAAGTCATAGCGAAGTCAGGGGNNAAAATCAAAAGTTCCCAATCGACTCTTTTCACGCCACTCGCCGCTTGCGAGGGGGCGGCGGCGCGGGCCATTCTGCCAGTTCATGACCTTGCATACGTCACTTGCTGTCCTTTCGGACTTACCACCTTTGCCTTTGTGGGCATGGCTGAGTTTTTTCACCTTCATCGCATTGATGCTGGCGTTGGATTTGGGGGTATTCCATCGGGAGGCTCACACGGTAAGCACCAAGGAAGCGCTGGTGTGGTGTGGCGTATGCGCATCGTTGGCTCTTGGTTTTTGCGTCCTCCTTCATTTTTGGAGAGGAGGTGAAACCTCGCAGCAATTCCTCGCCGCTTATCTGGTCGAGTTATGCCTGAGTGTGGATAACGTTTTCGTTTTCATTCTGGTCTTCGCGTATTTTCGCGTGCCGCCGCAATGGCAGCATCGGGTGCTTTTTTGGGGTATTCTGGGGGCGGTCGCCATGCGCGCCGTGTTCATCCTTGTGGGCGTGAGCGTGCTCCAACGGTTCCATTGGGTAATCTACATCTTCGGTGCATTTCTGGTCTACACCGGGATCAAGATGGCGTTGTCGGGGGGCTCAGAAGGCGATGTCGATCCCGAGAAAAATNNGACGGAGGAAATTTCTTCACTGTCGAAAACGGACGCCGGATGGCGACCCCGCTTTTCCTCGTGCTTCTCGTCGTAGAAACCACTGACTTGGTCTTCGCGCTCGATTCACTCCCCGCCGTGCTGGCAATCACGCAAGATGGCTTTGTGGCGTTGACCTCGAATATTTTCGCCATTCTTGGACTGCGTTCCCTCTACTTTGCGCTCAATGGAATTATGCAGCTATTCCGTTTCTTGAAGATCGGGCTGTCGCTGATCCTTGTATTCATTGGTGTGAAAATGTTGATCACTTATTTTCACATTAAGATTGATACGACGGTATCGCTGCTCGTTATCGGCGGCGTTCTCCTTACGTCAGTGCTCGCTAGTGTCTTGATCAAGGAACGNNCGCCTCTCGAGATGTATGTAGAAAATAAAAAAGCCGGCCTTGAGGGCCGGCTTTTGTTTGATGAATGGGAGGAACGTTACGCGATAGCGATTTTGCGAGGTTTGACCGTTTCGTTTTTTGGAAGGGTCAAGGTCAAGATCCCGTCACGCAAGTCAGCTTTGGCTTGATCGATGTTGATGACGGATTCGTGTCGTAGCGTCAGTTGATAGCTGACGTCGTTACTTTCCCGATACACGGGAGTCCACGCATCCGGTGCTGACCAAGTGCGTTTGCCCGTGATGGTGAGTTCTCCGTTCTCAGCGCTGATATCGAGACCGTCCTTGGCCACGCCAGGAAGCCGGACCGTCACCGTGAAGGCGTCGTCACCTTCCTTGACGTTATAGGCGGGTCGTACNNCCGTTGGCGGTGGCCTGAGTCGAGGTGGTAGGGAAGAGGGAGTTAAGGAAACTCATGGTAGTAAATTTTTGAAGGTGAATTCTAAGGGAGGGAAGCGACCGGAATTAGCCGACCTGAATGTTGATCTTTTTCGGTTTGGCGGCTTCCTTCCGCGGTAAGGTAACGGTGAGTACCCCGTTTTCGTAGGTGGCACGGATTTGATCACCTTGGACCTCATCGGAGAGGTTGAGGGTGCGTTTGAAGGTGACGGTTTCAGGCGATTCGCCTTCGCCCTGTTTGCGACTGGCTTCCAGCGTGAGCACGCCGTCGGACACCTCTAGATTGATCGCGTCGCGATTCACTCCTGGGAGTTCGGCGCGGACGTAAGCGTTTTCCTTGTCTTGGTAGACGTCCACGGGGAAGGATCCGGAGAATCGAGCAGGCGCAGTGTCGGCGACAGCAGAGTCAAAGAGTCGGGCAATCTCGTTTTCCAGCCCGAGCCAGGGTGTCCGAGAGAAGGCCGAGGCGGGGGCGAAGGTGCGTTGCGAAGGATAAGTATAACGTACGAGTCTCATGATAGTAGGCTTTTAGCTTTTGTGGTTAGATAGCGGGTTTAATGGATCTCTTTGTGAATCAGTGACGCCATATATGCACAGCTGATGCCGGATTTTGGTCGGCATCTTTGGTGTTTATAGTCAGTATTTTGTGAAACCCGCTGATCTCAGATGAGAAAAAAATTCTCTGTCGAAGTGTCACACCTGCGCTCTTTCGACACGTTTGGGCAGAAGCTATCGGCAGGCTGAGGGTCGAGCGTGATGCGTTTGGCTTGCGTCGCTGTCTGGCGAAAAATTTGGCCCACTGTAGGGAGAATCCGGGTGCAAGTTTTTCCCCAATAGCTAGGCCTAATGCTGGCACGTTATGACCCGCACTTCTTTCGACTTCGACACTTGTCCTGAACGCCGAGCCACCGACTCGCAAAAGTGGCAGAAATACGCTGGGAAAGATATCCTCCCTCTTTGGGTGGCAGATATGGATTTCCAATCCCCGCCGGCGGTGATGGCAGCGATTCGGGAGCGGGCGGAGCATGGGGTCTTTGGCTATGCACGGCCCGTCCCGTCGCAGATCGAGGCCGTGGTCGACATGTTGTTTGCGCGCTATGGGTGGTCCGTGGATCCGAGTTGGCTGGTGTGGCTGCCGGGACTTGTGGTTGGGCTCAACGTGACTGCTCAAGCCGTGGCGGAGGCCGGTGAGGAGGTGTTATGCCTGACTCCCGTGTATCCGCCGTTTATGTCTGCACCCAAAAATTCGGGACGGGTGTCGCGTCCGGTTCCTCTCGTCCTTGATCGTGCTGCCCGTCGATGGGAGATTGATTGGGAAGCGTTGGAGAAGGCGGTCACCCCGAAAACCAAGGCATTTTTTCTTTGTAATCCGCACAATCCGGTCGCGCGCGTATTCACACGCGGAGAATTGGAGCGCATCGGTGAATTTTGTATCCGCCATCAACTGACCCTCTGCTCCGATGAAATCCACGCGGATCTCGTTTTGGAGAGCACGCTTCCCCACATCCCCACGGGAACGCTGGGTGAGGAGGTGGCCCGTCGGACGATTACCTTACTTGCGCCGAGCAAGACCTATAATGTTCCGGGTCTGGGATGCGCTTTGGCGATCATTCCTGATGCTGCGCTTCGTCGCCGTTTCGTTCAGACCACTGCAGGGATTGTCGCCGAGGTGAACGTCTTCGGTTACGTCGCGTGTGAAGCGGCTTTCCGCCATGGAGAGTCGTGGCGGCAGGGGGTGCTCACTTATTTGCGTGGCAACCGGGACTTCTTTATCGAGTACGTGGCTAAGTACCTCCCAGGAGTGAGCATAGAAGCGCCGATCGAGGCAACCTACCTGGCTTGGATGAATGTCAAAGCGCTTGGATTGAAGGATCCGATTGGCCATTTTGAGGGACATGGCGTCGGACTAAGTGAAGGGCGATTCTTCGGTGCTGAACCCGGAGAGTATGTGCGGCTTAATTTTGGCTGTCCGCGTTCGACCCTGGAATCGGCATTAGTCCGGATGCGTCAGGGGGTCGAGGCTCGCTAGCGGGGCGAGGTCGGCCTAAGTCGGGTAGCCTCACTCAGCGCGAGTGTGAGGTCGGTGCCGGGAACGCTGTCGATACTGCGGGAAAGTAGAGAGAGAAGGTCGTCCCGA
>DKKJ01000212.1 GCA_002455175.1 Opitutaceae bacterium UBA6669 | reverse complement strand
GGGCCAAGGCTCAGGAACGTGGAGGCGGAGCCGGGTGAGGCCGCACGGTCGTGGCCATCTCCACGCACCATGATTTCTGCACTCGCACCATTGTCGGAGGCGAAAACGATTACCGTGTTTTCTAGCAGGTTGAGCTCACGTAGCTGGGCCACGATGCGCCCGATTTCGCGGTCCATCCGATCGATCATCGCGGCGTGGATTTCCATTTTAGCGGACTGAAAGNNGACCAAGCTGAGCGACGTCCTTGGGAAAGGCATACGGTGGACCCACATCCTCTTCCATGATTGGAAGGGGGTGGTTGGCGAGTTCCAGTTTCACTTGGCGGGCATGGCGCTGGGCGGAGAGAGCGTTCCAGCCCTCGTCGTACCGACCGTGATAGCATGCGATGTCAGCAGCGGGGGCTTGAAGCGGAAAGTGGGGCGCGGTGAAACAGAGGTAGTGGAAAAAGGGTTGGCTAGAGAACTGAGCGGCATGTTCTCGGAGCGCTTGGATGGCATGATCGGCCACGGCTGTCGTGGCGTAATAATCCGGCGAGCTTGCTTGTGGGCGGTTCTCGACGGTGTTTCCCTTTGCGCTGAAGTATTGGCTTTGTCCTGGGCCTTTGATTTCGAAGCTAAGGTCAAAGCCGAGGGCCAAGGGTTGACCGTCGATGTGCCATTTCCCGGAATGGTAGGTTCGATAGCCGGCGGTCTGGAGAATCTCCGAAAGTAGTGGCGCCCATACTGGGCGGATACCGCGATTGCCACCGGTGTTTTCAAATCCGGGAATGCTATCTCGTCTGACTTGTTGGGCGTAGTACCCTGTCATCACCGACGCGCGAGAGGGCCAGCAACGCGCGGTACTATAGGCCTGAGTAAAGCGAAGTCCGTTCAGGGCCAGCTCATCAAGAGTCGGGGTCGAAATTTCACCTCCGTAACACCCCAGATCGGAATAGCCTAAGTCATCGGCGAGAATGATCAAGAAATTGGGCCGATTAGGAGCCGCTCCGAAGAGGCCTAGCGCTCCGAGCCATGAACAGACCAGAAGCCAAATCCAGCAACGACGCGATCGAAGGGGCATGATAACAGCGTCCTGGTAAAGAGGGCTTAGGGCAAAACCTTTTCTGAAAGGATATCTGCCGGTCGGATTCCCTCCATCGCCGGAGACTTACCCTCAACCCTGCTTCGAGCTTTATGGATCATTCTCAAGAGGGACATAACGTGACCAGAAGGAATCGCAGCGTCTTGTCTCCGTAATTGCGAAGAAAGCGGTAAATCGCGGACGTGGGTTTAAGCGGGGGTAGGGCGGCAGTTGCAGATTCGCTGCGTCAACTGGGAAGCGTTTCAACGCTCGAACCGTGGGTTGTCAGGGGCGTGAGGTTGTGTTCTCACTAGAGTATCCTATGGCATCTTTTCCCGTTCACCCCGTTTCACGTCGTTCTTTTTTAAATACCGGACTAGGCATGGCTGTGGCGGCTGCCGTGGCGCCGCAGGTCCTGTCTTCCCGGGTCCTCGGTCAGAATTCACCGTCGAAACGAGTGACCTTGGGATTTATTGGCGTGGGGGCGCATGGGTTTGGAGTCAATTTGAAGTCCTTTTTGCAATTGGAGGATTGTCAGGTCGTGGCGGTGTGTGACGTCTGGCCGGATCGCATGAAACGAGCGCGCGATGCCGTAAATGAGCAGTACGGAAACAATGACTGCGCCATGATCGCGGATTTTCGGGCGTTACTGGCCCGCAAGGATATCGACGCTGTGGTGATTTCTACGCCAGATCACTGGCACGTCACCATGTCGATGATGGCCTTGGCCGCGGGGAAACCGGTGCTCTGTGAGAAGCCGACGCTGNNGAGGAAGGCCGGCGTTTGGCCACAGCGGTCAAAAAGAGTGGTTTGCTTTTCGCGACCGCCTTAGAGGACCGTGCGGTGCAGAAATACCATATGCTCGCAGAAGCCGTTCGTAACGGCGGTATCGGCAAGCTCCAGCGGATCTTTGTCGGGTTGCCTGAAAAACCAATTTTTCCAAAGGAAGATCCCGTCGCCGTTCCGGCGGGTTTCAATTACGAGATGTGGTTGGGCCCCGCGCCTTATCGCCCGTATTCGCCCACGCTGACCGATGCGCAAGTCTGGCGGCAGATTCGCGACTTTTCGGCTGGCTCGCTGACCGATTGGGGTGCCCATTTGGTGGATACCGCCCAAGTGGCGAATTTTGCGGAAGACTCAGGACCCGTTGCCGTGANNGGAACGGGGGTTATTCCCGCAAACTCGATTAATACCGTGCCGCAGACGTACCACCTTGAGTATGAGTACAAGAACGGCGTGACCCTCGATGTGAAGTCAGGGCAAGTTTTTATCCGCCTGGAAGGTACCGACGGCTGGGTGAGCTGCCAGGGGTGGGAAGGTCAGATGGACGCGAGCAATCGAGAAATCTTCCGGAAAAAGTACGATCCGAAGACCAACAAGATCTGGGCGCGCCGTCCTCGTGAACAACGTGATTTCCTCGATTGCCTCAAGAATGGTCAGCCCCCGATGTACACCGCGGAAGCGCTCCATCGTCTGAGCTCTGCGCTGCATATTGGCGCGATCTCGCTCGAGCTTGGCCGTCCAGTTAAGTGGGATCCAGTCAAGGAAGCCTTTAAGGGTGATAAGGCTGCCGATGCGTTGCGGTCGCGAAGCGAGCGTAACGATTGGCAACGGGCGTAGCCTAGGCTTCGCGGCGGGAGTCTTTCCGCACGTCTGTACTCTTGGTAATGACGTGCGGTCGCATTTTGGGGATGGCGAACGCACTCGAAGGGTTGGGCCGTTGCTCGGGCCGGCGTTTCGCTATCGCCAGGTGGGGTCTTCTGCGATGCTGTCGAGATACCCTTCTTATGTTACTCGACATCCCTCGGCCTCGATTGGCTTACCTTCTCTTTTGCGTTGGGCTGATTTTTTCGTTTTTCCTGAGCGAAGCGCGAGCCGCCGAGAAACCGCCGGGACGGCTGGCATTGGTGGGTTTGGTTCATGGGCACGCGGGTGGCTTTATTCGTGGTTTGCAGGCCCAGTCAGACGTCCAGCTCGTTGGATTGGTGGATCCTGATGACGCACTTCAAGCGCGTTTCGCCAAGAGTTTTGGTCTGGAGCGGTCTCTCTTTCACTCGTCGCTGGCCTCCCTTTTCGCCGCGACGTCCGTAGACGCCGTGGCCGTTTTCACCAGCACCTACGATCACGTAGAGGTGGTGGAGGCCTGTGTGGCTCGAGGACTTCCGGTTATGATGGAGAAGCCGCTTGCGGTCTCGATGGAGCATGCTCGGCGTATGGCGACGGCTTCGGAGAAAGCGGGGGTACCGGTGATCGTGAATTATGAAACCACGTGGTATCCTGCTCACCGCGCGCTGTGGGAGTTGGTCCGCGAGGAGAAAGCGATCGGAGATCTGAGGAAAATCATGGTGAACGATGGACACAGTGGCCCGATTGAAATCGGCTGCTCCCAGGAATTCCTCTCATGGCTTACGGACCCGATGCTCAATGGAGGAGGCGCGCTCATGGATTTTGGGTGTTATGGCGCCAATTTGATCACCTGGCTCGTGGACGGACAGAGGCCCCTCGCCGTGCACGCGGTGACCCAGCAGATCAAGCCGCATCTGTATCCGAACGTTGATGACGAGGCGACCATTCTGCTGACCTATCCCCGCTTTCAAGGCGTGATCCAGGCTTCGTGGAACTGGCCGTTTTCTCGTAAGGATATCGAGGTATACGGAACGCAAGGCTATGTGATTGCCCCGCGCGCTAATGAGATCCGTGTACGGTTAGGGAAGGAGGCAGAAGCGAAACGAGTTCCCGCGGCCTTACAGGCGCCGCATGCCGGACCGATTTCCTATTTCGCTGCTGTTGTCCGCAAGGAGATCGAACCGTCTGGGCTATCTTCATTGGAAAACAACCTTGTGGTCACTGAGATACTCGACGCGGCTCGAGAGTCTGCACGGACCGGAAAACGGGTCGACCTGCCTCGTCGCTGACGGACATCGCAGTGTCACGGAGGGCCTAGGTACCTGTCGAAGGGAAACTCCCTAGATCAGAAAAGGCCTTCCGCCTTGTTCTTCGACCGAGAGATGGGAAGAGTCATCGCATGCTCAGGCTAGGCTCTGCTTATGTTCGACGGTGCTTCGTCTTTCTCAAGGTTGTGGCGCTGATCGTATTGGCGGGTATCGTGCTTGCTCCGCTATCGGCAACTGTTTTTTGGCAGGGATATTACCAGTCTAAGGACGGACCTTCTTTCGCGCTTTCGCGAACGCCCAATGGCGCAGGCGTGTGGCGCACACTGGGCCAGCAATTTGATCAGTATCAGCTGATTTCTTTTGATCGGGAAAAGGAGCACTTGGTCTTGGAGCGAAATGGTGACCAAACGGTTCTCAAACTTTCGGAGGTCGGCCATTCGCGCCTTACTCGCGCCCAGCCGCTCAACGCGATGCGAGCACCTTCCCTTGCCATCACTGTCGGTGGGCACACCTCGTTTGCGGTGGTGCCGGAATTGCAGGCGTTGGCCCAACTCAGGAAGCGATTGCGCGCAATGGCTGCGCTCGCGCCCGACTCAGAGGTAGAAATCGAGTCCCGTGGAGATCCGCCCGTGGCATGGATATTGGCGGCGACAAACGCTTGTCAGGATGCCGGATTTAAGCGGATCACATTCAAAACCATTCGATGAGCTCAGCTCGAGACGACAGTCCCAGCCAATTCGTCGAAGAGCTCGCTCACCTGGACGGTCACGCGCATATTAGATTGTACATTTGGCGTGGCAAAGAAACTCCCGGAGATAGGCGGGGCATCCGCGGGATGTCGGGTGACAGCGGTGGCGATATGATCATGACCTGTGACGAGACCGCTGGTCGTGTCGAACCCCTTCCAGCCTAAGCCAGGGAGGTAGACCTCGGCCCAAGCATGAGTTGAGTTGTCACTGGTCAACGCATTTGGGTTGTGCAGGTATCCACTGACAAAACGTGCGGCAAAACCGAAGAAGCGGCACGTTTCGATGAATAAAGTGGCGAAATCCCGGCATGATCCGGAGAGACGTTGCAGCGTTTCTGAGGGGCGCTGTACCCCCGGCTCTTCACGCCGCATATACATAAAATTGCGCGCAATGGACTGACAAATATTGTCCAAGAGCAAAGAGGTTTCTATCACCTGACCCGGACGCCAGAACTGTGATGCCCAAGCTCCTACGGCGCTGTTATCACTAGGGAAGCACAGCATTTGATAAGGGATCATCTCAATGCGATCGGAAAGGTCTGAGTAAAAGGGAAAGACCAAGGCTTTGTCATCTAAGCGGAAAACCTGAGGTTCCGCCTCGAAGTGTTGGAGCGTCACGCGACTGCGAATCGAAAGGTGTTGAGCGGATTCGTGAAAATTAACGACAGCGACTGAGTTTCCGTAGATGTCGCGGTGCCAGGTCAGCGTGTGGGGAACGGAGATCGTCAGCTCGGTATGATCGACGCGGATATCGTGGCCGGCTCGCGGGCGGATCATGAGACGGTGAGGGCCGAGAGTGACGAATTCAGTGTAGTCGTAGTTTGTTTCGTGGTCGATTTGGATCCGCTTCATACAAAGGGTGAGGACATTCTATCTTAAGGACAAAGCAACCGTAGTGACCGTGGTCGCGACGGCAGGTGGTTCGCAGACAAATCCCGCTTGTCTGCGCACACCGTAGGCTCATGGCAGGCCGAATAATCGGTGCTCTCTAGACTCCAAAAATCGGAACGAGTGACGGTTCTAACTGAGATTTCTCAAAAACAGGCTGAGCACCTCAATTTGCCTGCGTTTGCGCCGGACTTTGGGAGGAGAATGGCAAGGCACAGGTGAGCGTGGCGGCCGCGAGTGACAATGCGGACTTCAAGGCTTCGCGGGCCAAAGGTTTAGAAAGAAAATCATCCATACCTGCTTCGAAACAGGCAGCACGTTCTTCCGGCATGGTTCCACCTGTAAGTGCAATGATGTAGAGGCGTGGCAGTTTTGTCGCGGCACTGTCTTGTCGAACACGGCGAGTGGCTTCAAGGCCGTCCATGCCGGGCATTTGTACATCCATCAATGCCAGGTCAAATCCTTGATCGCGAAATTTAGGAAGGGCTGAAAGTGCGTCACCGAAAAGAGTGGGGGCATAGCCAAGGCCTTCTAGGGTGGCTGCAGCGACCCGGAGGTTAACCGCATTGTCGTCGATTACCGCAATGCGTAAAGGATGCCGGCGAGCAAACTCGCGATCGTTGTGAGTCGAAGCGTCCGGAGATGCTGAGCGTTCGACTGATGGGGAGTCTTGGCTTTGAAGGGCCCGGGCAAGGGTGGCTAATGCGGTTTCAGCTCGGAGGGGTTTGATGAGCGGGTGTTTCGGGACTGGTAGAAAAGAGCGATCGCCCACTGGTGTTGAACTCATGACTACCATCACCTGCTCCGTACCTAGTTTCGTATCCGAGAAATGGGCCGTAAGATCAGTGCCTAACGAACGATCAGCAATAATAAGGTCAAAGCGCTCTGCCTGATGAAGCGCTTGACCCTCCTCGAGTGATTCAGCCGAGCGCAGGTCTGCCCCGTGAGAGCTCAGCAACGGATGGAGTAGACGGTAACTTGCGGCGAACGTATCCACAATGAGCAGTCGCTTGCCGAACAAAATTTGAGTCAGCTCGGAGGAGGACATCACCGCAGCGCGGTCCATCATCGTGGTGACGTCGGCCTCGGTCCAAGGAAGCGTGAAGCAGAAGTCGCTCCCTTTTTCAGGAGTGCTACTGACGAGCATTTCTCCGCCGAGCAGTCGCGTCAATCGGTCACAGATCGCCAGTCCCAAGCCGGTGCCTCCGTAGCGGCGTGAGACGGAAGCATCGCCTTGCGAAAACGGTTTGAAGAGGCGTTCCAAGCGTTCCGACGGGATGCCAATTCCCGAGTCCATGACGTGGAACTCCAGCTGCGGATTTTCGGATGAGGAGCGTGAGGCGAGTGTGACGCTGAGCACCACGTGGCCGCGATCGGTGAACTTAACTGCGTTACCGACAAGATTGAGAAGGATTTGTCGGACCTTGGGACCATCGGTAAAAATGCCTTCAGGAACATCACTCGCCATCCAGTATCCCAACTCAAGGTGCTTGTCCCGAGCTTGCGGGGAGAGCAATTCAATGGTCTCTTCGATGAGGTGGCGAAGCACGATTGGGTGTAGGTCGGCCTCGGTTCTTCCGGCCTCAAGTTTGGAAAAGTCGAGGATATCGTTGATGATGCCGAGTAGCGCCTGGCCCGAAGACGAAATGGTACGGACATACTCACTCTGTCGGGCATCGAGGCGAGTCCGGGTGAGGAGTTGGGCAAAGCCGAGGATGCCGTTCATCGGCGT
>DKKJ01000192.1 GCA_002455175.1 Opitutaceae bacterium UBA6669 | reverse complement strand
GCGGAAAGTGCGCTTCTGGAGAAGCTCCGTCAACTGCAATCTTCGCGAAACACAGAAATTCAAGGGAACAAACACTATGGGCTAATTCGTACGCGATAAAGACCCGGATCTAAGCGATTTCCCAAACGGAAGCCATCTGCAAGATATCGGCGAAAAAAGAGATCACCCTCCTCCGATCCCGAACTAACTGCCAACGCCAGAGAGCCCATCAGTCCTTTTCGATCCACAGCCACAATCCATTCCATCGGGTGCCATTCGGCCTTCGGACCGTCCTCAACCGCAGGTACCGCCATACTCAATACCGTCTCTCCTCCACGCGCAGGGACTACATCCACGTACGCGAGGCGTTTCGGAAGAGGCTCGATGGTCGGCTCTCCCTCACCGAAGGTGCGGTAAGGGTTGGGTTGCTCGCCTACCCTGAGTCCGCGACCGACAGTCGTAGGAACGTCCGCAATAGGAGGAAAACTCAGTTCTACCGATGAGACAGGATTAGAAAAAACCGGAGGAAAGGTCTTGAAACTGCCTCTGTTGGCAATGCGAAGCCGTTGGGGGCCAAGTGGCGCTGCGTTGACCTTGGTGGGCAAAAATAGCGGCGTGGGATCCAAAAGATCGACCTCATCCAAATGCTCCGTGGTCAGCCCCACCCCCATCCGCGGCGACGGATCTTCAGGGTTCGAAGGAGCAGCCGCCGGCTCCGGGACTTTAATGAACGACAGCACAAAGATAAAAAAGACGAAGAGTAACGCGGTTATTATGCACCACGGCAACATCTTCCGAAAACCAGACGGTTCCTGTTTTCTCGGGTTCGGTGTCCTAACTGGAGTTTCCGTGGTGAGCATCGAAGTCGTCCCTTAAACCTCAAAGTCCTTTTTTCTGGATGCTAGGACTCTCTGTTTTGGATTCTGCTTCAGCAGCCAACAAAACCACAAAGCCCGCTTGGTGAGCGGCGCTAAAAATCTCCGTGAAATCGCCCAGTAAAAGAGCCGCTTCGGTCCGAAGGAGAAGCCGCGCCCCGGGTTCCCTTTTCCCCCGCTCCAGCAACCACCGGCGGATCTCCGCAAACGTATACTTACCATCGTCGGTGAACACTAAATCGGGCCCGGCAACACTGATGACGACAGTAGTAGGCGCACCCACGATACGCGATTCCGGGATTCTGGGGAGCACCATCTCTCGATTTCCTTGCTCCGTAGACACCACGATACCGGGCGAGATGACAAAGCGCGAACCGAACAAGATAAAGAACAAGGCGATTAAACCTGCATTGACAAAATAGAGCCAATCGGTCCCCACCGCGGGTCGTTTTACCTTCGAAAGGAGATCAAGAGGACGCGTGACCATCACTTAAGCCACAGGGTTTGTTGCCGCCGTGCGGTAATCCGTTTGGAGATAGCGCATAATTTCGTTCGCCGCCCACTCCACATCACGAACGAGGGCACGTACCCGACCCGTTAGAAAGTGATAGGCAAGCTGCGCTGGAATACCCACCATTAGACTACCAACAGCACAAATTAAGGCCTGCCAAAGACCATCCGCGAGGGCGTTAGCGGTCGCGTACTGCCCACCCTGCATAAACTGGCTAAATGTGGTGATCATGCCGAGAAGGGTTCCCAATATACCTACCAAGGGAGCGATCTGGGCAATAGCGGCAATAAAACCCAACCGTCGTTCCAAGACAGGAATTTCCACCAGCGCCGCCTCTTGGACAGCATAGCGAAGACTTGCTTCATCGTCGTTGGCGTGGAGGAGCGCGGCTTTAACGACCGCAGCGACGGGACCCGGAGTCTCTTCACACACCGTGAGCGCCTCGATCAACCGGCGTTTTCCCAGAATATTCTTCACCCCGTCTACAAAAGCAGTCGACCGGATTTGCCCGCGGTGAAGGTACAGAGTCCGTTCCACAAAAAGAACGACGCCGATGACCGCCATGAGGAGAACCACATAGATCATGGGGCCGCCGCGGGTGAATAAGGTGAAGTCAAAGCCACTCATGAGTGTAGGCAGTGGTTTGGCGTGCAGAATTTTACGCGCAATGGAAATGAACTGGAGCTCTACTCGGTCGTTGAAACCGACACCCCAAAACGAGCGAGTCGACTCTTTGCGATAGCGACTCCCGGTAAGTCCTTTTTAACCAAAAGGAGATAAACTTCACGCGCCTGCTCGACCTTCCGTTGCGACTCCAACAACCCTCCGAGTCCAAGTAAGGTGCGGGACATCCACTCACGTCCGCCGCCTGTCAGCTGTGCCGCTCGGCTTTGATCCAGGAGGAACGGCGCGATCACTTGCTCCCACCAAACCACCTCCGCGCGCATACGTCCCTCCGCTTGAGAGCGTCGCGAAAGGAGAAGTCCGAGATTGTATCCGGCCTCGATACGTACGTCGATCGGAGCGTCCGCTTGGTCAACCAGACGTTCGTAGATTCCGAGAGCGATTTCGGCATGCGCCCCCAATTGTCCTGAAGAACTGGGATCCACGCTCGCCTGAGCGTTGTGCGCAGCCGCTAGATACAAGTGCGCATACAGAACATCGGGATGTTTCGGGAAGCCGTTGACGAGCGATTCATAGGTCTGCTGAGCGAGGTTAAACTCATTCACGCGACGCAGCAAATCTCCCTGTTTCAATCGCGCATAGAAGACTAAATCGCTGTTCGGATAACCCGTGACCAAGTCTTCGAGTAAGGTATAAGCCTGCCGATAAAACGCCTCTTGGCCTCGCCGCTCCGTGTACAAGGCCGCCTGATAGAGAGCGAAAGGAGCATAGGAGTGCCGTGGNNGTTCACTAAAAGGCTTTGTGCGTCGACGAAGCGATTCTGAGATGCGGCCCGTTCCGCTTCGATCATATAAGACTCCACCGCAGCATCGCTCTGAGGAAAGTCCGCTCGCAGTTTCCTCAACGTTTCTACGCCATCAGCCTCCTTACCTGACAATTGAAACTGCGCCTGCGCCTGCAATAGTCGCAGCGTACTCGCCACTTCCGTCCGGAGCGCAGCGTCCACTCCGCCCAAATCACCCACCACGCTCTGCACGAGCGCCAATGTTTTCTCAGGCCCCTCTACAGGCAGCGCCAACCGCGCTCTGAGCCAGGCCATTCGAACCCGAAGATCGTCAGACATTTTTTCCGACTCTCCTCCTTCGTTGGCAGCTTCGNNGGCGGCCAACAACATCGGCTCGGTGCCCGCGGTCTCTAGAGCGCGAGCGAGGTTCCACTCCGCTTGCCAGCGGTTAACTGCATCCAGCCTGGGATCCTGCCTAAATTCATCCAACAGCCCCGCCACCTGGGATAAGCGCTCTGGATCGAGTCGGGCGGCTTCGATTTCGGAGTAAATGCGTTGAAAAATAAGCGCACCAGGAGCCACGCCAGCGGGAATCTCGTTGAGAGCCGTGGCATAGGCATCAGCGGCCAATCGGTAGTCGGGAGCTCTACAGTAGGCTTCCGCAATCAAGACGCTGAGCTCTGCTCTAACTTGATGGGCGCTGGGAGGCAACGCCGCCTTTGCTTGTGTAGCATAATCCGCCGCTCGGCGATACCGAGGGTGCTCCCAAGCCGCCTTGACCCGGATCCCCAAGGCCTGCGGCTTCAAACGGGAACCAGGAAACGCCTCCAACATCCGCTGTGCATCAGCCTCGGCCTCAACGTAAGCCTTCGCTGCCAGCAATAGCTCGGCACGCTGTAGTAATAACTCCTCAAGAATGGGATGTGGGGTCGCCAAATCGATCAATCGATCGAGCTCTGCGCGAAACAGCGGACGAGGAGCTCCTCGTGCCAACAACAACAGAGCCACNNTTGTTTTTCACGGTCTCCCGAGGTAGCCAATAAGCGGCTCAGGGCATTGCGTCCGACCGGGTCACCGGCACCGGCGATCAAACCCAAATACAGGTGTAAATCATCACTTACACTCTGCTGCTCATTGGGCAAAGCTTGAATCTGCTTCTTGAGGAAATCGATGGCTTCCGTGCGACGACCCAACCCATTGAGCGCGATGGCTATCTGGCGGGTAGCCAAGTAGCCTAACGAAGACCCTGGATTCCTCTCCAATCGATTCCGCGCCTCGGTTAGCGCTGCCTCCGTAAACACGCCGTTCACCATGTCGAGCTCTCGCAACAATAAGGAAAATCGAGCGCGCTGCAGTTCGGTCACCGCGGCCGCATTCGCCTGCAAAAGAAAAGGAGGCGCTTTTGAATCATCAACCAACTGGCTTTGAGCAAAGTAGTACCAGCCACGGTCACGAGGCTCTAGATCTTCAAGTCGGATGGCGGCTAATTCACTTTTGGCACTCTCAAGGCGATTCAGACGGATTGCGGCCAGAGCAAGCCGGAGGCGATAACTCGCTGTGGGAAGCCCCACATAGTTTTTCAGAGCCTCTTCGACTTCGTTCGCTCTGCCATCATCCAAAAGCGCGCTCGCCAGCTCAACCGCGAGACGATTGCGGTAGGCGACCGCACTCGGCGGAGCTGCAGCCAGCTGAGAACGATAGACGGACACTGCAACGGAGGGGATTCCTAGCTCTAGGGCGCGCCACCCCGAAACCTCTTCCATCATCTGTGAGCCCACTGCTGGAGACGATACGATCGAGGGATCCAGCAACGGTGCCTGTGGCGCCAGCGCCGATTGCGCCAGCATCGGAGCGACGAAAATAGCGGTCAGAAAGGCAAGGCCGCCAAAAATAAAAGCGCGCATGTGAGGACACGCACACCTTGGTCATGAATCGAGCTGAAGCAAGCTTGCCGGCCAGAGCCCTTGCACCGGCAAATTCTCCGTGACAGCCTGCCGCATGTCGCTTTCCGCACGCCAACACACGCTCATCGAAGATCTGCTTCTGATCGAAGATCCGCAGGAACGCCTCACCGCAGTCATTGATTTCGCTCGGAAATCGCCCCCGTTTCCTGAAGCGCTTCGCACCGAAGAAAACCGCGTGACGGGCTGCCAATCGCAGGTATGGCTCCACTCAATACCCACTTCCGGTTCTGAATTTGTTGTCGCCGGCGATAGCGATTCCCCACTGGTCAGGGGGTTGGTCGTCTGGACTTGCAACTTCTTTTCCCAAGAATCGCCCCAGAGCGTTTCCTCGTCGCTTCCCGCCAGCGATCCGCTCGCCCTAGTAGGACTAACTAAAAGCCTCTCAGCCTCGCGTCAAAACGGTTTGGCCTCAGTACGTGCGCGAATCGCTGCGCTAGCCCGTGACTATAGCGAATAACCCACCCTGCTACTTGTGAAATCGGTTCCGCTCTACGATGCGCATCTCCACCTGCAGTTTTTCACCGACGCCGGGGAGCGCTCGCGGGTTGCCGAAGTCCTAACCGAAATCGGGGTACGAGGGATCGTTTGCAACGGAACTTCTCCCGGTGACTGGCCTTTGGTTCACCAACTCGCGATGAGCCTTCCGTGGATTCTTCCTAGTTATGGTCTCCATCCCTGGGATGCAGGAAATCGCTCTCCATCCTNNGTCGGGGAGATCGGGCTGGATCGGTGGATGACTGACCGGGCAAGACCGGACGATCCGCGCCTCCAGGGACTAAGGCGAGCGTCTCTGCCTGAGCAGCAGGAAGTACTCGAGCAGCAGTTGGAGCTCTGTGAACGCTATCAACGCGTCGTTTCTCTGCACTGCTTGGAGGCGTGGTCGGAACTGCTTCAGATTCTCCGTAAACACGCCGCGACCAAACTATCTCGCGGTTTTCTCCTCCATGCGTACGGCGGCCCCTCGGAATGGGTAAGCGAACTCGCTGATCTGGGCGCCTACTTCTCATTCAACGGACACCTTNNCCTTCTTAACTCTAGGTATCAGAAAAAGCGCGACACCTTCAAATTGATCCCCGAGGATCGACTGCTGGTTGAAACGGACGCTCCGGCGATGACGCTGCCCGTCACCGCTGAAAAGTACACGCTGAGGGCGGGAAGCGACGGCGAACCGCGTAATCACCCCGCTAACATCACCGTGGCCTACTCTGCNNCAGAGGCGTTTCCCTGCAGAGCTTGGCCACTCGCATCGAAGGCAACTTTCGCCGCCTGTTCCTCGCTAACCCCGTCTAAACGAACACGTGTCTCCATTTGGAGACGCTGCATGACCTCAGCTCAGCTTTTCCTGAGCGATAGCGAACAACTCTAGGTCTGTATCGTTCTTTGAAGTCTGAGCTGCTTTTCTCACTGATAAGCCGACTCTGAGGGCCTTCAATTAAAACGCCGCTCTCATCGTACTCATCTACGATAGAGCGGCGGAAGTATCCATCATGGAGGCTAAACCACGTGGGTTGAGCCGACGAAACTACGCGGGATGTGTCGACGACGTTTGAAATACCAGTTCGTCATCTTGAACCGTGAAAACAACATGGGCGCCCTCCTGGACGTCCCCTGAAACCATCGCACGCGCGAGCTTCGTTTCGATATTGCGCTGCAGAAACCGCTTCAGTGGGCGCGCACCGAACACTGGGTCGTAACCTTTCTCTGCTGCCCATACTTTCGCTTTGGTTTCAAGTGAGACAGTGACTCTCCGGTCAACGAGACGGCGATTCAAGTCAGCCAGGAGCAGATCAACAATTCGTCCGATTTCCTCCAAAGTAAGCGGTTTAAACAATACCGTTTCGTCGATGCGATTGAGGAACTCAGGACGAAATGACTTCCTAACTTCCGTCATCACTGCTTCCCGCACCGTTTCTGGAATATCGTCGCCAGTCACACCCTCCAAAAGAAAACGGCTACCGAGATTCGAGGTCATGATGATGATCGTATTCTTGAAATCGATCGTCCGTCCCTGTGAATCCGTAATCCGGCCGTCATCCAGCACCTGTAGCAATACATTGAAAACGTCGGGATGCGCTTTGTCAATTTCGTCGAATAAGACCACTGCATACGGTTTACGCCGCACCGCTTCGGTCAGTTGGCCGCCTTCATCATATCCCACATAGCCAGGGGGCGCACCGATCATCCGCGCCACGCTGTGTTTCTCCATGTATTCAGACATGTCGATACGCACCATGGCTGCTTCGGTGTCGAAAAGCGTTTCCGCCAGTGTTTTGGCCAACTCCGTTTTTCCTACGCCGGTGGGGCCTAGGAACAGGAAGCTTCCGACGGGCCGTCGAGGATCTTTAATGCCCGCCCGCGCCCGTAGAATAGCGTCACTGACCAACTGCACCGCCTCTTCCTGCCCGATCACGCGTTCGTGCAATTCGTCACCAAGACGAAGAAGCTTCTCCTTCTCTCCTTCGACCAGACGCGAAACCGGCACGCCGGACCACTTAGCTACAATTTCAGCCACCTCTTCAGACGAGACCTCTTCTTTAAAGAGCTCCGTTTTGGCTTCGGCTTTTTCTAACTTTTTGAGTTCACTCTCCAGTTGCGGAATACGCCCGTGGCGCAACTCTGCCAGCTTGTTAAGATCATAGGCGCGCTCCGCCTTCTCGATTTCCAAGCGAGCAGCATCAAGCTCCTCGCGGACCTTGCGGACGCGTTCAACCGATGCTTTTTCCTTCTCCCACTTGGCGCGGAGCGCTGCAGATTGGGTGCGCGCGTCGGCGAGCTCTTTGCGCAGGGTTTCCAAGCGCTGGCGTGACCCTTCATCTTTTTCCAACTTTAGTGCTGCTTCTTCAATTTCTAACTGAAGTACCCGACGTTGCAGAGCATCGAGCTCCTGGGGCGCACTGTCCATTTCGGTACGGATCATCGCGCAGGCCTCGTCGACCAAATCGATCGCTTTATCCGGTAAGAATCGGTCGGAAATGTAACGGTTAGAGAGCGTGACGGCCGAGACCAACGCGTTGTCCTGAATGCGCACCCCATGGTGAAGCTCGAATCGTTCACGCAAACCACGCAGGATAGAAATGGCGTCCTCCACGGTGGGAGGTTCGACAAGCACGGGTTGGAAGCGTCGCTCAAGGGCAGCATCCTTTTCAATATGCTGACGATACTCGTCTAGCGTGGTGGCGCCGATGCAATGTAACTCCCCGCGCGCGAGCATGGGTTTGAGGAGGTTGCCTGCATCCATTGCCCCCTCCGTCTTGCCCGCACCCACGATGGTATGCAGCTCATCGACGAAAAGGATAATACGCCCCTCACTCTGCTTCACTTCGGCAAGCACCGCTTTGAGACGTTCTTCAAATTCACCGCGGTACTTAGCCCCCGCGATCAGTGCTCCCATATCCAAGGAGAAGATGGTCTTGTCCTTTAGCCCTTCAGGCACGTCCCCGCGCACGATGCGTTGAGCCAGCCCTTCAACGATCGCTGTTTTTCCAACACCAGGCTCACCGATCAGCACGGGGTTGTTTTTGGTGCGACGGGAAAGAATTCGAATGGTTCGACGAATCTCATCGTCACGACCAATCACGGGATCGAGTTTCCCCTTGCGCGCCTGTGCGACCAGATCGATACCGTATTTCTCCAATGCAGCATAGGTGGCTTCAGGATTATCTGAGGTCACGCGCTGGTTACCGCGCAAAGCTTTGAGCGCAGTCAGGACCTTCGATCGGTCTAGGCCGAAAGATTTAAGGTATTTAGCGAAGGCGTCGGGTTTTGCTACCTCTACCAAAGCAAGGAAGAGATGCTCCACCGAAACGTACTCGTCCTTCAACTTCTTCGCCTCCGCTTCCGCACGGGTGAAGGTTTCGTTGACGGCCTGAGTGACGTAGATCTTCGACGTATCGACGCTGCCACTGACTTTCGGGAGACGTTCTAGTTCGCGATCTGCGGCCAATTCGAGAGCGCTCGTCGTTAGTCCCAATTTTTCCAGCAGGGCAGGGACAATCCCTTTCTCCTGAGTAAGGAGCGCATAAAGCAGATGCCAAGTATCAACCTCGTTGTTTGACCGGCGGCGCGCTTCAGCCTGAGCGTCCGTCAGTGCCTGCCGGGACATCGTAGTGAGCGTAGAAGGGTCCATAAATAGATGATGCTAACCTTGCATAGCCTGTTCCAACCTCGTCCACGAGGGGAAGCGCGGAGCTACTGGCACATCGTGGCACAAGGCTGTCTCTACGAAGTCTCACAGTGGGTAGATTTGTCTCCTTTAGTGACGGCCCAGATCATCCGTCACCTTCAAGGCACGGTCACTTCGTAAACCTCCACGAGTCCTACCCCAGGTTGAGCAGGCTGACCTGAAGCAGGATCGTTAAAAGGCTGCACGACGACCGAATAGCCACCCGGCGGGACGTCCACCACCCACGCGGGTTCAACCGGTCGCAAATTCTCCAAGCCCAGGCGTCGGGTAATATCGAACACTTGCTGCTCGGAGTACTGGTCCACCTGACCACGCACCAAGCGGGTACTATCGGAAAGATTTGTCGTGGGAGGATCCCAATCATCGATCTCGAGGAGAAAACGACCGGTACTGTCGTACAGCCTCATCAGCGGATCGGGCAGAAAGTCACTCACTCCATACTGAGCGAGAGACGGTCCCAAAACGCGAATCAGGAGTTTTTTTCGGCGGGCGGGGTCACGAATGTCAGGCTGTACAACGAAACCGGCTATCATCGGTCGTTGCGAATCAGCATATGCCCGAGTCGAAAGGTTGACCAATTTTACCGCGCCCGACGCATTTGTCTCGTAGGCTTCGACCAAGGCGGTCCCTTGCGTTCCCTGGTCGCCTTCAATGTTTACCGTGTAACCTCCCGGAGGAAGCGTGAGACGGAGGGCGGCGTCACGGCTTCCCACGGCAAAAGGAAAGGCAGGAATCACGGTCCCCTCCGGATTTGCCTGATTATACCAATCGCCGTTACTCGCCAAAGGCGAAGTCTCTCCGAGTCGAAAGACCCGTAGCACCGGATCAAGCAAGGCGTCGGACACTCCATAGGTCAGCAACGCAGGACCGGCTCCGCGAAGAATTACGGTCTTGGGCTCCGAACCGCTAATGACAAGGCCTCCAATGAGCTGTTGAGAACCCGTACCCACGAATGCACGTGTCGAGACATTGACCAAAGTACCACCACCGGTCAGCGCATCGGGAGCACTGCGGTAGTGATACACTTCAAACGCGTTTTGGTTGATCGTTCTAACGTTGTCTGCCTCTCCGGGAAGACCAGCCTCGATTCCAATCGCAGTCGGCGTGGGCAAAGCGTATGTGGTCGACCCAGAGGAAAGCTGGGAGAGTTGCAGCCGCGGATTCGAAAAATAAGCGATCCTCATTCCGGGTGCGTAGGCCATGATATCCCTAAACTGTCGGCTGAATCCGTCGCGAAAAAACGGTAGCCATAACTGTAAGGGTACGTCCCCCCTCCGTCAGACGAATTCTCCCGATCGTGGGCACAACCCAAATTATGTCCCAGTTCGTGGGAGAGCACGTTGCTGGACGACATCACGCTGAACTGGACAACGGAGAAACCGAAAAATGGGTTCAAATAGCTGTTCGCCTCTGCGAGAATGTAGGCGATACCCAAACTCCGTTCATTATCATTCGCATTCACAGCCAGCGTCACAAGATCCGCCTTCACCTCATCTCTCATCGCGTGAACGGTATCCAACACCCCATCCCCTCTTCCACGCAGCGAGGTCAGGGTGGAAGAATAATTGAGGCCACTCTCATTGAGATCCACTTCCTGCGTACCCGCTAGTTCGATACGAACAGTCGCCTGTGAGTTCGCCAAATCTGCGTTTACTCCAGCCAAAGTCAGGTCAATCACTGCTCCCACTTGCGAAACAGTTCCGTAGGCTTCGCGAGCGGCACGAGTGTAGAGAAAAAGAAGNNCCAACGTCAGCGACGCCCAAATCGCCTCCGAGCGTCGAATTCGCTGCACTCGCACTTCGCATGCTCTCAGCAAGTAGATCAGCTGCCAGATAAGGCTTGGGGTGCCCGCCGCAGGGAGGCAGACGGTCAGCCTCCACTCGCCAAAATTGTGCCACTTGCCCATCGCTGCTAGAAGCGATAGTTCGCAACTGGAACTCCCCGTGATCGCGGGTGACCACTTGGGCGGCCACCGCTCCCTGATTAAAGGCGAGGAGGAAACGTCCGCCGGCTTGGTCCAAGATCCTGCCCGAGGAGACAAAGCGCTTGGGCCCCAAGTACGTCGTTCCCGTCAACTCTACCTCCAGCACCGAGTGGTCCGGAAGCTCGATCGAAACGCGACCGCCGCCCTGAGGATGCCAGAACGGAGATTGCTTCGAAAAATAGAGTTCATCGTCGAGCGTCACATACCGAATTCCGCGATCTGGATACGGAATTTTTCTCTCAAGAACATCAGCGTCGTTTGGCCGCGGCGCCCAAGTGAAAAGACGTCTGGACTGCGTTTGAGTCGAGNNAGTCGAGACGCGATCGCCCTGCGCAGAGGCTGAGACGGTTGGATGAGAGGGCTCCAGGTTTCCCGCCCCCACTGCCGTTGACGTCGGCTCAGACGCGCTCGGAAAGACCGTGTACTTGGCGCTTTTGTTGGGAGAGATTATCGCAACGTCCGACTCCTGCCCTCCTCGCTTGAACGCCCACCAAAAACCCGTGACCGCTAAACCAAGGACAATGCCAACTCGGTATTTCACCCGCCCAAAGGAAAAGAGATGCACGAAGTCCGCAAGCACGCTAACAACCTAGGGATTGTCTCCCCTACAAACCGGTGATTTCACCTCAGATCCCACGCAAATGGGCCGATAGCCGAAGCATCTATTCCATCATGCCGCTGCGCACCTTCCACTTTCACACTCTTTTGAAAGAAACCCCGCGGCATCCGAAGGCGATTCGCGACTAAGACCTCCTAGCCAGAACCCTTTGATTGAGTCCTCATGACGTGTGCCCGAACTACCGTGACATCCTCGCACACCGCCCCTCTCTGTCCGCTCTGCGAAGACGTGGATACTTATTTTGTTTTTCACGGGGAGGATGAACTCGGCAATTCGTTTCCCACCTACTCTTGCCGCAACTGCGGCACATCATTCCTGTTCCCGCCTCCGACACCAGCGCAGCTCGAGAAAGCGTACGCAACCAGCTACTATGGCGAAGGCGCGACGAAATTTGGTGGGGTTATCGAACATCTTCGCGACCTCGCGTCGAAAACACGTGCACAGACCTTGGCTCGTGGACTGCCCTCAAACTCCCGTATTCTTGATGTAGGCTGCGGCGACGGCCGCCTGCTCCGTCAGTTCTCTCAACTAGGCGACAACTATCAACTTCACGGCATCGAACTTCCTGGTCCAGCCGCAGAGCGGACAGCAAAAATACCACGAGTCCAACTCCACTTGGGTACCCAGGACACCGTTGATTTCCCGGAAGCCCATTTTGACCTCATCACCTTGGTTCATGTCTTGGAGCATCTTCCCAATCCTCGACAAGCGGTGGTCCGACTAGCCCGCTGGCTAAAACCAGGAGGGATACTCTTTCTGTCGTTTCCCAACGTCGATAGCTGGCAAGCCAAAGCTTTCGGAAGCGCGTGGTTCCATCTGGATCCCCCACGTCATCTAACTCTTCCGAGCCCCGCGGCGGTGTCTCAACTATTATCATCAAATAAGGTCGCCCTCCAAAGAGGCTCACATTGGTGCCCGGAGCAAAATCTCTACGGATGGATACAAAGCGCTCTCAACGACCTCGATCCCGTCCGCAATCTCCTCTATGAACGTTTGAAACGTAATTTCAGCTATCATCCGGCGCGCAAACTTACTCCACTGTGGCATCTCCTCTTCGCCGGATTGCTAAGCCCCTTTGCCATCCTGGCGGATGNNCCGGGTGCCACGGTTGAACTCACGTTTAAAAAAGCCCTCTAGACCATGTATCGGAATCAACGCATTGCGGTGGTGATGCCCGCTTACAACGCCGAGCTCACCCTACAAAAAACGTATGAGGAGGTGCTCGATCAAGGCATCGTGGATGACATCATCTTGGTCGATGATGGCAGCCGTGACGGCACCGTGGCGTTGGCCAAAAGACTTCCAGGCGTCATGGTTCATGTCCATGATCGCAATCTTGGGTACGGCGGAAACCAGAAAACCTGTTACCGTCTGGCGCTAGAACGCGGAGCCGATATCGTGATCATGGTCCATCCCGACTATCAGTNNCCTAAGCTGATACCCGCGATGGCCAGCATGATCGCCAATGGACTTCACGACTTTGTGATTGGCTCGCGCATCCTCGGAGGGTTCGCCCTCCAGGGAGGGATGCCGTGGTGGAAGTATATAGCCAATCGCTTTCTAACTAGCAGTCAGAATATACTAATGGGAGCAAAGCTGTCCGAATACCACACGGGCTATCGCGCTTACTCACGCAAGCTTCTGGAAAAAATGAAACTGGAGGAGCTCTCTGATGATTTCATCTTCGACAACCAGTTCATCGCTCAGGCGCTTTGGAATGGATGTATGATCGGCGAGGTCAGCTGCCCCACAAAATACTTCGCCGAAGCGTCCTCGATCAATTTCAAGCGAAGCCTTATTTATGGCATCGGGTGCCTCAGAGTTGCGGGAAGATTTTTCTTGAGCAAGCGCTTGGGGTTAAATCCCCCGGCCTACTTACTCGATGCAGGCTAAAGGCTCCAGGCAAACCAACTATCAGCCGTTTGCACGAACGAGAAATCTTTGCGCTAGGCTTAAAGCTATCCGCGTGAACTACCATGAATGCCGAAAGCCGGCACACCATACTAACTGGATTTTATACCATCTATAGTGAGTCCGTGTGAAAGGGGACTCATTTCGGGTGATGTGTCTTCCTTCACTTCTTTTGGATCAGCCTTTTGCATCAAGTCTTTGATCTCGCTCTGCTGAATATTCACCTCTCGCAATAGGACCGACTTAGCAAACTGGTCTGATGTTCTCCACGTGGAGTTGGAATTGACCAACCCAAGCGCAGACTGCAAAACACGTTCGGCCTCGTCCCCGCGATTAAGGTGCAGCAAGGTTAAGCCCAACATGTACCGAAAGCGAAGGTTTCCGGGCTCTATCTCAACCGCCTTCCTGAACCAATGCTCAGCTTCTATATACTGTTCGCGCCGTGCGTAGAGTGTGGCGAGATTGGCAACAGAAAGTGGTCTCTCCGGCCACCTTTCAGCCGCTAGCTTGGCATACGGCTCCGCAGTCTTTAAATAATTCAGGTTAATCAAGGTGGCAGTCAGGCTCACCGTCATCGTATAAGAGTGCCCTCCCACACTAATCGCATTACGATAGGCCGTCTCTCCGTTGCGCCATAACATCGTGTAGGCGTACGCGTGAATACCCAAAAGCACCGCAAAGCTGGCGACTGCGATGCTGCTGATTTCGATCCGAAGTCGGTTTTCTCTTGAAAGCCATTCAGCGATTGCCCCCAACATGATTAGCAAGCCAATCATGGGAACGTACATATATCTGTCTGCATGGCTTTGACTTCCAACCTGAACCAAGCCAATAACGGGTAACAGAGAGATAAGAAACCAGCTGGCCCCGAACGCCAACAATGGAATCTTTTTAAGATGGTATATTGACGCGCATAACACGCCAACAATAAACGTTAGTGCAATAGCAATTAGACCCCAGTCCACATTCTCGCGAAGGGGATAAAAGAAACTCAGGTCTGTCGGCCAAATAAACGTTTTGAGATAAACCCCCACCGCCTGCGTAGCATTAGCTAGACGATCGGTATATGAAAATGTCTCAAGGGAAGCGACCGCTCCCAAGTGCCGCTGAGCCATTATGGTCGCAGCACACATCGCAATAGAAACCAGAACCAGTGGGTAGACGCGACCTAGAATTTGACAGAGCCATTTACTGGTCACGGCCTTAGTATTAAATCGGGCCTCGCTCGATCCTTGAAAAGCGGATACTGCCTCGAAAACCAGGATGATAACTGGCAAAGTAACCCCCATGGCTTTTGCCATCAAACTCATAGCAAATGCTAGGATAAGGAGAACAAAACTGAAGGTTCGCCTCTCCCTCCTCCAGTCGAGATATACTATAACGGCACACAGAAGCAGGAAGGTACTTAGCTGATTTTTCCTTTGCGACAGCCAAGCTACAGATTCGACATTGAGCGGATGACAGGCAAAAAGAGCGGCCAATGAAAACGCGGTGGTTCGAGCAAACCCTAGACGACGAAAAAGCGCGTATAAAAGCATGCTGTTTGCTGCATGCCAAAACACGTTTTCGATCATATGACCGCCCCAATTCGATTTAAATAGTTGCTGGTCGACCATGTGGCTTAGCCAGGTCAGTGGGTGCCAGTTCGCAGCATCAACATTCGTGAATGCCCATACTACGCTATCCCACGTTAAGCCCGCCAGCACACGCGCGTTATCAGTAAGGTAGAGGGCATCATCGAAAGCTATGGGGCGATGCCCCCCGACCTGAGCATAAATCGAAACCACGAGTAATCCTAAGAACCCACACGCCGCCACATCCCGCATCCCTGGGCTCACATGGGTAAAGCTTTTGCTACCATTGCGACTCATGGTAAATGCAGGCTACCCTCAAAACTTTGGACAAAAATAAAGCTCACGTTCGCTGTGTACGGCACGCACTGGTAGTGAATGGAGATAATTCTCTAGATTCGCGTCAGTGCCAACACTTTCCTCGATTCAACAAACTGCACATCAACAAAAGGATAGGGAAAAAATGCCGAGGTCAATCCCGGTCTATTAGAACTCACAGGGGCAGAGGCGTTAGGAGCTGTCCCTAGGCAGACATCGAAATTACCCAAAAAAAAACCGCGTCCCCCAAAGAGGACGCGGCCGGTGAGAACAGACAAATTATTTCTTCTTACCTTCAGAGTTAAAGCTCTGAACAGCGGAAGCCTTATACTGGGCATTGGTCATCGTAAAATCCGTATCGAGCACGATGTTCGCAGAAACGTTGGTACCTTTCGAAATCTGCTTCACATAAGAAGCGAGAGGGGTACCCGTATCAACGATACCAGTGGCGGAAGCGACCGTAAAGGGAATGGTGGTTACACCAGCGTTTTCGAGGAAATATTGCTGCGCAGCAGAAGCAATCTGGCGAGCGTCATTTTCCATAGCTTTTCCGATAGAGTTTTCACGAACCNNGGAACGCGGGGATCGCCATAGCGGCCAGGAGGCCGATAATGACGACGACAATCATGATTTCGACAAGGGTAAAGCCCTTGGTGGAACGAGTGTTGGTTTTCATATGCACTGAGATGATCGGATAATAAACTGCTCAATTGAGCGTGATTTAATGACTCCAAAACTATCGACGCGTCGCAAGGGCGAACTCAGTCAACGAAATGTAAAGTATTAGCTAAATATATACCCCTATAGACATCAGGCAATTTACCCTATTTTTTAGGAAACTTCGTACGACCGCCCACGTCCTAAAGAGGAACTTGGGAAAATTTATGTCGCCGCTTGCCCTTCCTCTCCTCTCTTTCACCGTTTGCCCGTGAGTTTCGTTTCTGACCCTCTTTCACGCCTTTGGTTCGGTCTCTTTGCCGCCATTCTCTTATTTTTTGGAGGGATCANNCTCCAGCGCTGCAATCTGCCGAACTCCATTTGAGAAATGGTGACCGGATCACAGGTGAGGTCACCCACCGTGCCGACGGAAAAATCTACTTTCGCTCACGACTCGCAGGCGATCTTGTGGTCAACGAGGAGGACGGCGTGGTTATTGATACCGTAGATACTCCGGTGGAGTCTCTTGCCGGGTTGCCACCAGCGAAGGAGGAGACACCCGCCGCATCGGCGGCGAAAATTCCTGTTCCCAACGTTCCGGCCGGCGTAAAAATAGTCCCGCCCTCTCCATCTACCACAGCCGTAGCCCCCGCCGCCACAGCGAGCACTGCGTCCGCCTCCAAACCCTCTGCCCCCCCTAAAGCCAGCCGTTGGAAAGGAAAGGTAGAGTTTGGCTTTCAACAGCAATCGGGACGTCTCGATACGCTCAACACCTCGTTACGCGTCGACGCCGAACGCGAAAAAGGACGCGACCAATACAAGGCGGCCGCTCGCGCGCTTTACGGCGAGCAAAGCGACAAAACCACCACGGACCGTACCGACGCTAGTTTCCGCTGGCGTCACCAATTATCGGCACGCGTTTTCTCACAGGCCGTTACCAGCTACCTCTCCGACGATATCAAGAGTATCGATCAGAACTACGAGCAAAACGTCGGCATTGGCTACGCCTTGTTCAAACGGGATCGACACGTGGTAAATGTCGGCGGCGGCATCACAGGGCAGTACCGCGACGCGGCCATGATTGACCAAGACTTCGCTGTTCTCGGTGAAATCTTCGAAGATTATACCTACAAGATCAATGGACGAATGACGTTTCTGCAGGACTTGCTCGCTCAGTACTCACCGGTTTCGCAAAGCCAGTTCACGGTGCGCAACAATACAGTCATCCCAGTCGCGGAGGATGTACAAAACTTCCGTGTGCGCCTCAACACCTCTCTCCAGGGGAAGATCACAGAGAGAATTTCCATGAATCTACGTTACGAATACGAGTTNNCGATCAGCCAAGTCGGACCAGCGGGTCACGAGCACGCTCGGATATGCTTTTTAAGGGAACGCTGAAAGTGGAAAACTGAAAGCTGAAATACGGAATGGGGTCCAAGGCGCACTCGGCCCCAGGGACATCTGTCTACCGCGTGCGTAGCAACGATCGGGCCCCTCCCTTGGGAAGGCAAACCGACCAAAAACTCTTTGCTCAGTCCTTGGATTTTTTAACGCGCGGCTTCTTGGCGGGAGTTGCTTTGCTCTTAGAAGCGGTCGGCTTCTTGGGGCTCTTTTTAGCTGCCGGAGATTTCTTTACGGCCACCGTTTTGGCTTTGCCTGATGCTTTACGCACGGAAGCCTTCTTCGCGCCCGCTTTGACCTTTTCCTCGGAAGCCAACAAGTCCGCCACGAGAATTTCCCGCGCGTCCTTCCACAAATTCTCTAAACGGTACTCCTCGCGTTTTTCTTGCGTGAAAAGGTGGACCATTAGCTGAAAGGCGTCGACCACCGTCCAGCCACTGCCGGTTTCGCCTGTATCCATTCCGGCAATCTTCACATGTCGTGCGTCCAAAATCTTTTCCAACTCGACACGCAAGGCGCGGAGGTGAGGCTCGGACGTGCCGGTGGCCAACAGAAGGTAGTCGGTAATGGATGACTGCGCACTGACTTGAAGAACACGGATATCGGCGGCTTTTTTGTCATCCAGCGCACGGACGACATCCCTCAGGATGTGATAGGTAGAATCGAGGTCAGTCGGCATGTTTTAACGGTAGAGATGATTCTGACGAATATGGAGAATCGCCTTGTGCGGAACAAAATAATCCAGGGACAGGCCTCGACGGGCTCGATCACGGAGTTCGGTCGAGCTGATTTCAACCAGATGCCCATCGCACCGACGCAACTTCAGTCCAGGAATAGAAGGGGTTGATTTGGCGGGATGTCCGGGTCGCTCTAGAAAGATAAATTCTACCAGCGTGGCTAACGTTTCGATCTCCTTCCAAAGGTGGAGCTTGGGCAATTGGTCGCCTCCAATGATCCAAAAAAGGTCATCGTTGGGAAACAGGGACCGGAAATGGCGGACGGAGTCGATCGTGTAGCTCACCCCACCTTTTCGCAACTCGTAGTCAGAGACTTCAAAGCGATTATCCCATTCGACGGACGCATTGAGCATCGCCAGGCGATTTTCCGCCGATGACTGCACTTCCTGAGGCTTAAGCGGGGCCTGAGCGGCAGGCACAAGAAAGAGTCGATCGAGCTGATGTTGCTCGAAGACGTCTTGGGCGGCGATGAGATGCCCAAAATGAACCGGATCGAAACTCCCGCCCAAGAAACCTATTTTCACGAGCCGACCACCTTGTACCTGCACTGCAGGGTGAGCAAGGATCGGTTTCGCAGATAGATGCACTCCAAATGCATAATAGGCCTTCGAGAGAGCCCTGCGTAATTCCTACGTCATCTCGGGCATTGACGGAAAATTGCCCCGAACCTTTTCTAGAGCCATGAGTGAAATTCCCGCGGGAACACCTTCGGTTAAGTACAAACGCATCGTCTTGAAGCTTTCAGGCGAAGTTCTCCGCGGCAAGTCAGCCGACCCTATCGACGCGGGTACGCTTGAGCGTATCTGCCTGCAGGTCAAAGAAATACATGACCTTGGAGTTCAGATTGGCGTGGTGATTGGCGGTGGCAATATCTTCCGTGGGCTCGCGGGCGAAAAGCGCGGAGTGGACCGGACTACCGGTGACTACATGGGAATGCTCGCCACCGTTATCAATTCCCTGGCACTGATGGACTGCCTCGAAAAAATGGGCGTGACCACGCGGGTTCAGAGCGCGATTCCGATGAATCAAGTCGCCGAACCGTTCATTCTCAGGCGCGCAATGCGCCATTTGGAAAAAGGGCGGGTTGTCATTTTCGCTGCCGGCACGGGCAATCCCTACTTTTCGACAGATACGACTGCTGCTCTGCGCGCCTCGGAGATGCGCGCTGACATTATCATGAAGGCAACGAAAGTGGATGGCATTTACGACAAGGATCCCAAGAAATACCCGGATGCCATTCGCTACGACGAAATCAGTTTCGTCGATGCTCTCCGTCAGCGTCTGAACGTGATGGACTCCACTGCGTTCTCGCTCTGTTTGGATAACAACGTTCCGATTCTGGTTTTCGATCTGAACGATCCTCACGCGATCCATAAGGCCGTGTTGGGCGAAAAGATCGGAACTTTGGTTCGCAGCTGATCTCAAGCCATTCTCACAAAGCCCGCCCGTATTCTCCCTCTCCATGTCAAACCCGATTCTCAACGACACCCAGGCCAAGATGAAGAAGGCCATCGACCATACGCTGCATGAATTCAGTACGATTCATACCGGTAAGGCGAACCCGACCATGGTGGAGTCAGTCATGGTGGAAGCCTACGGTTCCATGATGCGTTTGAAGGAATGCGCCGCAGTGAGCACCCCAGATGCTCGGACCATCGCCATTCAGCCCTGGGACAAAGGCCTCACCCAAGCGATCATCAAAGGCATTCAAACCGCCAACTTAGGGTTCAATCCCACTTCGGATAGCGGGGTCATCCGCATCCCTCTTCCGGAAATGAGCCGTGAGCGCCGTCAAGAATTCGTCAAGGTGGCTCACCGGTTGGCCGAAGAAGGCCGCGTCCATGTCCGTAACCTGCGACGTGATGCGATCGAAGGAGTCAAGAAAGTGAAACTTCCCGAAGACGAGGCCAAGCGCGTGGAAAAAGATATTCAGACTGCCACCGACAAGGCGATTGCCGAAATCAATCAGCACCTTGCCCACAAAGAAAAAGAACTAACCACGGTTTGATCTCCGTTCGCTCGGTTAGCTACGCGTAGAAGTCGCATGATCTCTCCCACCGCTGTGGCACCCCGCCGGGTTGTCGTCAAACTCGGCACCGGGGTGCTGACTTCGGGTATCGGCCAGCTCGATACTCAACGTATCACTCGTATAGCGCGAGAAATCGCGGAGCTCCGCGCGAAAGCCGTCGAGGTCATCGTGGTTTCTTCCGGAGCGGTCGGCCTCGGGATGGGGGCGCTCAAGCTCAGCAAGAAACCCAAGGACCTCTCAAAGAAACAGGCATGCGCCGCAATCGGACAGTCCCGGTTGATGCAAACATGGCAGGCGGCATTCGCGCCTTTGGACCTGACGGTTGCGCAGGTTCTGCTGACGCACGAAGATCTCCGTAGCCGCAATCGGTACCTGGGCGTGAAAGAGTGTCTGAGCCAGCTGATCGCTTACGGAACCATTCCCATTATCAACGAAAACGACACGGTCAGCGCAGCTGAGATCAAGTTTGGCGATAACGATACGCTTTCTGCCATGGTCGCCTCGCTGATGGAAGCCAGCCACTTGGCCATCCTCTCCACCGCACCTGGTTTGATCGATATGAAAGGGAGTGGACAGATTCTCCCCGTGGTGGAGCGTATCACGCCCGAAATCGAGGCGATGGCGGGCGGTACCACCAGCGAAACCGCCACGGGCGGTATGATCAGCAAAATCTCGGCCGCAAAATTAGCCACGCATGCCGGATGTGGGGTCTTCATCGCGAGTGGTGCCGAGCCAAATATTTTGGAACGTCTTCTGAGTGGCCAAGGACCAGGGACCTTTTTCGTCCCGAGTGGACTACCGCTCGAAGCCCGCAAACGCTGGCTGGCTTATTTTCAACGCCCTGCAGGCATTCTCTTGGTTAACGCCTGCGCAGTTCCCGTCCTTAAGGAACAGGGTCGCAGCCTACTCGCCGTTGGAGTCACGGAAGCCCGCGGCCAATTTCGAGCGGGTGACATCGTCAATATCGCTGACCCCTCTGGAAAGATTTTTGCCCGGGGGAAAACAGCGTACGCCAGCGATGAGATTCCTGCCCTTGCGGAAAAAAAAGGGGAGTGGATCCGTACGCTTTATCCCAATCGAAAACGTCTCGAGGTCGTGCATCGCAATGACCTCGTGCTCTTGTCATAGCGGTGGCTTCGACCTCGCTTCCTCAGAGCCTCGCTGCTCGTGAGTGCCTTCTGGATCGCGCTGCGCGCCGAAACGGCCGCTAATTGTTCGTCGATCGACTTCATCACCACGCTTCATTCCTTTGCTCTATGGATTTTGAGTCCGACGATTCACCTGTCTTTCCACCAGAGATCCCTCCCATCGACTTTCGCGCCTTGCTCAATGACGAGCAATTCGCCGCGGTGACGGCACCTCCTGGGCCACTGTTAGTCCTCGCTGGCGCAGGTTCAGGAAAGACACGGACCCTCACCTATCGGGTGGCATATTTGCTGTCCCAAGGAGTGAAGCCAGGCGAAATCCTCCTCCTGACCTTCACGAATAAAGCCGCCAAGGAAATGCTCCACCGCGTTCAGGACTTGACGGGCAAAGAACCCAGACAGTTTTGGGGTGGCACGTTCCATTCGCTGGGTCATCGCGCCCTTCGCATGTTTGGCGAGAGCATCGGACTGCCAAAAACCTTCACGATTCTCGATGCCGAGGAGTCGGAGTCGCTGCTCAAACAAGTGGTCGACGCCGACGACAAACTTTTCTTCAAGGACAAAACCAACCCTCGTCCGGGCCCGCTCTTCAGTGTCCTTTCGCTCGCTCGCAACACCCAGCAGTCTCTCGCCGTCACGGTCGAAAAGCATTTTCCCCAGTACCGAGATATCGCAGTTGCGCTCCCCACATTCGCGACGGCCTACGCACGCAAGAAGCGCGAACAGAATGTCTGCGACTACGACGACTTGCTGGAGCTTTGGTTGGAGCTGCTAATCAAAGAGCCCACGGTCGCTGAGTATTTTTCGCACCGATTTCGCCACATTCTGGTGGATGAGTATCAAGATACCAACACCCTCCAATCCCAGATCGTTGACCGCATCGCGAGTCATCACCGCCTGATGGCCGTAGGCGACGACGCGCAATGCATCTACTCCTGGCGAGGCGCTAATTTTGAAAACATCATGACCTTTCCGGAACGGCATCCGGGCACCGTCATTCATCGAATTGAAACCAACTACCGGTCTACTCCGGAAATTCTTAACTTGGCCAACGGTGTCCTACTCGCCCAACCGAAAGGCAGGCACTTCGATAAGGAGCTCCGTGCCGCACGAAAACATTCGCAGAAGCCGTACTTGGTTCAGGCCATGGACGATCGCGAACAAGCCGACTTCATCCTCAAACGGTTGCGCGCGCTCACCGATGACGAAGGTGTCGCACTCAATGACGTCGCGATCCTCTATCGCTCACATTTCGTTGCCCTCGAAGTCCAACTCGCGCTCTCGCGCGCGGGCATCCCCTATCAAATCACAAGCGGGGTAAAGTTTTTCGAACGACAGCACGTCCGCGACCTCATCGCACTAGTCCAGTTCATTTTCAATCCACGCAACGAGTCTGCCTGGACCCGAATCGTGGTTCTCCTCCCTAAAGTCGGTGAAAAAGGCGCGCAGAAGATCTACGCGGCTGCCCTCGAGCATGCGAAGCTCCTGCAGCAGGACTTTCTTGATGCACTTTCCACCGACGATGTGAAGTCCAAGGTCCCGAAAGACGCACGGCCTGAGTGGGAAAGTTTTTGCACCTCACTGCGACAAGTGAATGAAGCCATGCGCACAGACCGTCCCGCCGCTGCTATTGAGACCGCTGTCGACGGCTGGTACGGTGACTATTTAAAGGGCGCTTTTGCTGATTACCCCGAGCGATTGGATGAACTCAAAGCATTGATTGGTTTTGCCCAACGCTTTGACGAAATGGATGAACTGCTGGCTCAGATCGTCCTCTTGAACGGTGAAGCCAGTGATCGCCAAGTGGACACCAATGCCGAGGCCGTAAAACTCACCACCGTCCATCAATCTAAAGGACTCGAATACGCGGTGGTTTTCGTCATCGGACTCGCTGATGGGCTTTTCCCGGGCCGACGCAGTATTGAAGCAGGTGACGTTGAAGAAGAGCGCCGTCTTTTTTACGTCGCCGTGACCCGCGCACGCGATGAGCTCTACCTCTGTTTTCCTAAGATCAACCAGCGGGGAGGTCCTTCTGGAATGATGAACTCGCCTAGTCGGTTTCTACAGGAGCTCTCCAGCGACCTCTACGAGCCGCTCAAACTCAAGCGGCAGTGGGGTTGGTGAACAACGCGTGACTCCCGCGTAAGAGTCATCCTGTAGTGCGCAGAACCTCACGCATCGCGGCGTGGCATAGAGCCATTTCTCGTTCAGTCCCGATGCTGGTNNACGACACCAACCCTCGTAGCCGCGCGCGGGCTCATGAGGCCAGCCCACTAAAAGACCACGAGCTTTCATAGCGGCTTGGTACTCCTGCACCCGGTAGGCCCCAATGCGGTGAAAAACGAAATTTCCCACTGAAGGGATATATTCGAGCCCGAGTTCATCGAGCACGGCATAGAGCCTTGATCTCCCATCGCGAATTTTCCGCACGCTCCAGTTGGAAAAACCAGAATCACCGAGCGCGGCACGAGCTGCCGCCACTCCCAAATAATTTACGCTCGACATCATCCACTTCGAAAGCTCTTGAGCCAACGGCGCCGTCGTCACTACGTAGCCGATACGCTGCCCAGCCAAACCATACATTTTAGAAAACGAACGCCCCACCATGACCGGCAATCCTTCCCTGACCAGTTTCACCTGAGTTTCGGCAGCGAATGCTTCGCTCAACTCCAAATAAACCTCATCGACGAAAACCGGGCAGCGTGGCGCCACCTCACGACAAAATCCCTCAATGTGCCCCGCTTCGCATTGCGTACCGCTCGGATTGTCAGGATTGCACAGATACACCAGGCCCGGGCTGTTATCAACAGCCTGCTCCATGCGCCTCAAATCGTGCTGCATGCCAGATCGAACTGGAATCCCACGAATCTCGGCTCCGAGTTTTTTGGCATAATCGATAAGTTGAAAATAGGTTGGCTCAGCTGCGACCAAAGAACGCTTTGCATCTAGAAACGCGGTCGCCGCAAGCGCCAGAAGTTCATCACAACCGTTTCCTAGAACAATGTTTTCTGTTCCTACCCCCTCCTTTTCAGCCAGCAAGTCTTTGAGCGCCTGTTCTTCCCGGAACGGATAGCGGCAGGCAAAGGGAGCAGCCGCAACGATTGCGCGCACCACTGCTGGAGAAGGTCCAAAGGGATTCTCATTCCCTGCGAGATTAATATGACCGCCATCCGTACCCAAGGGGTCCGGAGCCGCCCCATGAGCCACCCACCCCTCGGCCGTAGCGGTGACCGCCGCGGTACAACCGGCGAGCTTTAACCAACTACGACGATTCATAGGAGCTCAAGAACACGAAATGGCAGTGAAGACGCCTCTCACAAACTCCCATTGCTCGAAGATTGTCCGAACAGTCAGCTTTCCCCTTTAAGCCGAAAGGAAATGCAGAGAGGTTTACGCGAGCACCTTCTTCAAGGCAGCATGGCAAACAGCCATGTCTTCGGGTGTGCCGATCGTGATACGCGCCCAATCCAACATTGGAGGAAACGGCCGGGCAACCAGGACATTCTCCGCCCGCATTTTGTCAGCGAACATGGAGATGGGCATCCCCGTTTGGAAGAAAACGAAGTTACCGTGGGGCTCGGCGTATTTTTTCCCCATTCCTTTGACGACATCGATCAGCGCGTTACGCCCCGCTTTGATCTTCGCGACCGTTTCCGGTGCGTAAGCGGCATCCTCGAGGCTGGCGGTCGCTGCCACCACTCCGAGAAGATTCAGCGATCCCGTGCTATATTCCTGAACAGCCTTCACCAGTTCCGGCTTCATGACACCGTAGCCGACCCGCTGTCCGGCGAGGCCGTAAAGCTTTGAGAAGGTACGCGCTACCGCGACATTATGCCCATCACGAACCAAACCAACCATCGTGTTTGCTTCAAAATTGTCGGCGCACTGAAGGTAAGCTTCGTCGATAAAAACCGGACACTTCTTGGAAACCTCAATCGCGAACGCCTTCAACTTTTCCGGGTTCACGATGGTCCCCGTGGGATTATTGGGATTACAAATGTAAACGCACTTGGTGTTTGCAGTGACCTTAGCAGCCATGGCGTCCAAGTCGTGCTCGAGCTTATCATTGAGCGGCACGGAAATAACCTTGGTTCCCATCCGCTCCATCGCTCGCACCATCTGCATATACCCTGGAGAAACCGTCACGACCTCACCCTTATCTTTCCCAAGATACAGACCATAGATCTCGAGGATCTCGCCTGAACCGACTCCCATGATGATATTTTCTTCCGCGACACCCTCTTTTTCAGCGATGAGCTTCTTCAAAGCTGCGGTCTCCACACCCGCATAACGAAAACTTCGCTCGAGATTCTGCATCATCGCCATCGTTGCCATTTGGGAAGGGCCGAATGGGTTTTCATTTCCTGAGAGTCGCACCGGCTCAGTTCGCCGCGCCGATCGGTCAGCCTCGTGTTGAGCTAGAGCAGATGAGGAAAGAAATTGGGTTCCAACAGTGAGTCCGGCAAACGCCATGCCCGTGGACTTTAACCACGAACGACGATCCAGGACGGGAAAGGAGGCGGTGGATAGGCGATTAGATTCCATAGTGAGGAAGGTTGACTACAGTGAGCACAGGTTGTGCCGCTAGAGGGGAACGCCTATATACTAGAAGTGAAAAGCATTCATGCTCATGACTGCTTTCTCCGCGGGGAAACGGTGCCCTTGGCATTCAATCTGCAAGGAGGTGATTACACCTAACTCTCCAGATGACTCGACGTTCCTTTCTTGAGAAAGCCGGTCTCTACGGCGGCGCAACCCTCTCTGTATTCACAGGTTTAGGACTCATCTCACCTCGATCGGGACGGGGAGCCGAGTTGAAAGAACTTCCCTCGCTCAAAGGAAAAAAGGGAACTCAGGTCGTGATTCTCGGAGCAGGAATCGCCGGTCTGACCGCAGCTTATGAGTTAGGTAAGCTCGGTTTTGACTGCACAGTCTTAGAAGCATCCTCTCGCATTGGGGGGCGTAGCCTCACCTTGAGGAAGGGCGACGTCTTTACGGACACACAAGGGATCAAGCAAACCTGCACCTTCGATGAAGGTCACTACTTCAACGCGGGGCCCGCGCGATTTCCTGCCTGGCAAGTTACGATGGACTACTGTCGCGAGCTCGGCGTTGCAGTCGAGCCGTTCGTCAACGTCAACGAGAGTGCCTATTTCTTTAACACCAAAGCCGAGGGCGGCTTGAACCAGCAACGGCGGCGTCAACGAGAAGTGCGCGCGGACATGCGAGGTCACACCGCCAGCCTATTGGCAAAACTCGCCGACGCAGATAAGCTCGATCAGCCTTTTTCCGCAGACGACAAAGAGAAGTTGCTGGATCTTCTAATCAGAGAAGGCGACCTCAATCCGGACACCTTGACCTATCAAGGCAGCAGTCGCCGGGGATTCAAAACGTGGCCCGCTGTCACTGACAAAGGTGTCCGTGATCCAGCCGACGCACTGCTAGACCTTCTGAAGGCGAATTTCGTTCAGCATTTGTATCGCACGGCAGACTACGAATACCAGCCAGCCCTGTTCCAGCCTGTCGGCGGAATGGACAAACTGGCCATGGCACTGCACACGAAGGTCTCCTCAGTGGTAAGGATGGGGTGTGAGGTCAAAGAGATCCGCAAACGGACGGATGGCGGGTCTCGCATAGTGTACACCGAAAACGGCTCCACAAAGGAAGCGCTTGCCGACCTGTGTATCAGCACGCTTCCTCCAACGATCCTTCGCGGAGTGCCCAACGATTTTTCCCCCATGGTGAGGAACACGTTGAACATGATTCCATTTCAGAACAGCGCCCGCATCGGACTTCAGTTCAAACGTCGTTTCTGGGAAGAGGATGACCGTATTTTCGGTGGGATCAGCTGGACCGACCAGTCCATCAACGAGATTTACTACCCCTCCCATGGTTTCTTTCAGCCCAAAGGTGTGTTGATCGGATACTATATGTTCGGACCCGCGAGCGATCAGGTCACCCAAATGTCACCGGAAGCGCGGACGGAATACGCCTTAAGTCAGGGAGAAAAGATTCACCCGCAATACCGCGAAGCCTTCGAGACTCCGATTTCGGTGAACTGGAACACGGTACCTCACATCAAGGGCTGCCTCTCTCATTTCCCTGAAGCGATGGTAAAGACTCTCTACCCCGTGATGATTCGCGCAGACGGCCCCCTTTATTTGGCCGGAGATTGGGCCAGTCATCTCGGCGGATGGCAGGCGGGAGCATTCGAATCCGCGCGCCATGTCGTGAAACTGATTCATTCCCGGGTTGCCGCATCCTAAGGACAAATCAGAGCCGTCACCATGAACGCGTGTTGCTCGTATCGGCTGCTCAGAAGCAGTGCTTTCGTGGCAGCTGCGACCTTAGCCCTCTTCGTTTCCTCTCTCTGTGCAACCGATCAGCCTGCCCCTACTGCACGCGACGAAGAGTTGCTCGCATGGTCAAAAGACTCTGCCAAGGTTCGGCTGGGTAAACGACTCTACGCAGCGACGTGTCTACAGTGCCATGGAGACGAAAAAAATGGCGTGGATGCACCTTCGAACCTCTTCGACACAAAGTGGTACCACGGTTCAACCCCTTCGAAAATAGAGCAGAATATAGCCGCTGGACTGCTGGAGAAAGGGATGCCCGCGTGGCGCGATGCGCTAGCTGGCAACGACATCGCTGCCCTCACCGCTTACCTCTTGAATCGTCAACCGAGCCCACAGGCGCCCTGACGATCATGACGTGAGGGGTACTCACATCACCCATCGACGCTCCTTCTCGCATGCCACTCGTTTCCATTCCGCTTCATCTCACCCGCACTCACCGTAGAAGCAGAGCGCTCGCGTGGACAGCCCTGCTATTGAGTTCACTCTCCATCGCGAGCGCTTTCGCTGGGCGTCCGATAGATCAACCCAACTACGATCTCTATTTGGATCGTGTCCTCTTTGACGAGTCGTTTTTTCCGGTGAGCGCGCTTTGGGGTGTCGTGGCGGCAGGACTGGTTTTTATTATGCACCTCGGTTTCGCTACGCTCGAGGCTGGGCTTTCCCGCGCTCCTCACGTGGTCAGCGCCCTCTACAAAAACGTCGCGATCATCTGCATTGGACTCCTGGCCTACGCGCTTTGCGGCTTCACCACGATGTTTCCAGGTGAATTCAACGGGTGAGTTTCGTGGCACGGCTGGATGGGAGTCCCAACTAAGGACTACTATGATGTGATGACCCCCCGGTACGACCCTTTTCCCTGGTGGGTGGATTTCCTCTTCCAAGCGATGATCGCCGCCAAAGCCGCCGCCATCGTCTCTGGCGCAGTCGGCGAACGTCAGAAGCTGCTCCCATTCCTAATCTTTGTAGCACTTCTCACCGCCGTCGCCTATCCCGTAGCAGGCTCTTGGACGTGGGGCAAAGGCTGGCTCTACCGGCAAGGGTTCGTCGATTTCGCGGGGGCGTCCGTAGTCCATGTCTTCGGTGGATTCGCGGCCCTAGCCTGCGCTCTGCTCCTCGGCCCTCGCATCGGAAAATTTGATACGTCAGGTAAGCCTAAAGCCCTTCCTGGGCACTCCCTCTCTNNCTGTGGTTTGGTTGGTTGGGTTTCAATGGTGGCTCGCTACGCAGCGCGCACCCAGAGCTTCTGGGCTTGGTGGTTACCAATACGGCTCTCGGGGGAGCGGCCGGGGGAGCGATGGCTCTTCTGCTCACCCCTCTCCTGTTCAAGAAGCCCGATGTGACCATGGGGATCAACGGAGTTTTAAGCGGACTGGTAGCGGTGACGGGCGGCGCTGACCTTCTCCTCCCTCACCACGCACTGCTCGCCGGAGGCATAGGAGGAATTGTTGTAGTCTTTGCGGTCATAACACTCGACCGATTGAAAATCGACGATCCCATCGGAGCGATTCCCGTTCACGCCTTTGGGGGCATNNAAGAAATAGAACGAACTGGTCTGGATATTAGCGTCCATGGACAGGAAGCGTACCCCGTCTCCACATCACAACCGTCGGTCTGAGTTCGCGCCACTATGAGCAAAAAGACCTTACTCTATAGCCTTGGATCGATCGTCGCAGGGGGCGTCGCGACCCTTTGTCTCCTTTTGATCAGCACCAAGCCACCCTCGTCGATGACGGTGAGACGAGGAAGCAGCCCGTACTACAGTGAGTCGATCACCGTGGCTCCCGGCACGGGCCTCTTTTTTACCTGGGGAGTCACACCCAGTCCACGAGCCAAAGCCATCGGACGCGGCGAAGCCCTCAACGAAAAGGATCGCTACGGCAACACCTACGATCAGGCACGGGCATTGATGACTCAGCTTACGGAGGATCTTCGAGAAGCAGGTCTTTCCCTGCGCGACGTCATCTCCGTCCGCGCAAATTTGGTGGCCGAACCTGAGCTCGATATGGACGGATGGAACCGCGCATTCTCCGAATTTTTCGGAACGGCGACGAATCCTCATCGCCCCGTCCGCACGACCGTCGGAATCTCCCGACTTTTCCACCCCGACTATTTGGCTGAAGTTGAATTTATCGCCGCCATTCCACCGGGGCGTGGCCCTTTCGAAAAAGGCAGTCGCTTCGAACGGCTTTACGACCGATTAAAACGCTCAGGAAACACTCCAGCCATGCGCGCCTATGGGCGTCCGACTTGGGTTCTCGCCACCGGAAAAGCGGTCGCACCGGGGAGCGCGCTCTATTTCCAGTCTGCCTTATTTCCTGAGCCCATGATGCCTAAAATGCTAGAGATGCCGGTCAAAATGAGGATGTACAAAGGCGACGTTGCGACCCAGGCAGATGGCATTTTTAAGAAACATGTAGCCGGCCTCAAAGAGGCAGGACTCGCTCCCTCCGACACAGTATTTCTTAGAACCGTTCTGTATCCAGATCTCAAGAACGGAGGCCGGCTAGACTTCTCAGGCTTCAACGGCGTCTACAGCCAAATCTATAACACGTCCGAAAATCCCAATCGCGCTGCCCGGACTATCATGTCTGCTCCCGGTTACGCCACCCAGGGCCAGCTGATGACGATGGAGGCCTACGCGGTATACCCTACTCCGGAAGCCTCGCCATTCCCATCTGACTCTTCTCTGCCGCTCAAGAGTTTCCGCACGGATCCCAAAGCTTTGGCTGCCAGTGGAGTCGCTACGTCACCCAAAGCCGCTTTGACTTGGTTGAGTGGAATCGTTGCCCCGGAGCGAACTGATCTGAAAACGGAGTCTTTGGCTGTGCTCAAAATTGCCCACGAACGGCTCTCCACTGCAAAAGCGGGTCTCGAACATGTCGTACAACTACGCGCCTATCTCGTCACAGGAAGCGATATGCCGGGTGGAGTCTCCGCTTTTGAATCTGCCTACAGCGAAACGTTTAAAGGCGACCACCGTCCCGCACTAACTGTCCTTCCCGTCAAAGCGCTCGCAAATGGAGCGAAGGTGGAGATCGAACTGCTCGCCGCCACGCTTCCTTAAAATTTGGACCGGGGGGTCTTGAGAGAAGGGTTTAGACTTAACATCTCTTCCCCCCGCAGACTCGATTACCTCGACGTCAGAACCCTGCAGATGCTTTCGCGGGAGGAGCCTCTGCAGGCGTGTCGAAAGCCTACCTCGGCACGAGCGTAGTGAATTTTTACACACATCAAACAAACGAGCAGCCAGAGCGACAAGGAGCGTTCGTCCTCAAAAAAAAAGGCGGCGAAGGAACTTGCCCTCACCGCCTGTTTTGGTGGGTTGACGTTCAACCCTGGTGACGATTCGCAGCTTAGAAGCGAGCCTCCACGGTGAAAACAATGTTTCGTCCGTAGTCAGGCATCACGGTTCCGTTAAAGGATCCGTTGTATCCAATGGCCCGCCAGATATCGTCATCCAACAGATTCTGAACGGTGAGGTTCAGCGAAACGCCCTCGAGCCTCGTGCCCTTTGAACCACGGGCTGTGATCCCTGCGTTGACATTCACCCAGTCTGGGAGCGCCTCCGTGTTCAACGTGTTCACGTACACCGAGTCATAGTAGTCGGCGCCTAGGTTGAACTCGAGCGCTTTCCAGGTGTAAAAAGCGTCGACCTTGAGCGTGACTTCCGGCGTGTTGCCCTGCGTCTTACCTTTCTGAAGCTCGTAGGACTGCACGTACTGGGCTTGGGTGGGATCCGTGGAACCGGGCACATAGGCCGGATTCAAGATGGGAACGTAAAACTTAGCACGAGGGTCGCTTGCTACACTATGGAAGGAGGCGTAGTTCACGAGCAGGTTCTCAGCAAATTCAGATTTCTGATACGCGAGAGCACCACTCAACCGCAAATTTCTGACCGGGGTGCGCCAATCGAAACTGAGCTCAGCGCCCGAGGAGTCGATACCGCCAACATTACGAAACGTAGTGGCACCCGTCACACCTACCAACCCACGCTGAATGAGCTCCTCCTGTGTCAAGGTGACGGAGAGAATCCGGTCTTCATATTGATTGTAGAAGAACGCCAAGCTCGCACCGAACGACTTGCCGGAGTAACGGACACCCGCCTCATAGTTGGAGGCCCGCTCCGGACGCAGGCTCGCATCGAATTCCAAATTAGCAATCACCGCATTGTTAGGCGCTGCGAGGTTTTCCGCGTAGCTCGCGAAGAGTTCAATTCCGGGCCTTAGGTTATAGCCGACACCCACCTGCGGCAGAAAGTTATCTTTATAAACGGCGCGACGCTTGATCCCTTGCATTCCCTGCTGCCTCCAAAAGAGATTGGTGTAGAGGATTCCACTGGCTTTCTTTTCCACATGGAGCGCTTTGGCACCCAAATTCAGCGTGAGGCGTTCATCCATCAACTTGATCACGTCCTCGACGTAAATGAGCCGAACATCATTGGCGAAGTTTTGATGGTAGTTATTGAACAAAACCTGATCGTATAGGAAACTCCCTTCCGGACTGCCCCCCTCTAGATTATAGGTCGGGCGATCGGCCATCTGTTCATCATTTTCATACCAACCTCCCACGCTCAGCTTGTTGTTTCCCACCGTCCAAATCCCCTTGACGGTAAAGCCAAAGCGTTCGCCACCAAAATCCTCATCGCGCCCCGTTGCTCCCGGAATGCCTGGAAGNNTGAGCGCATGCGCATTGCTGAATGCCGCCGGGACAGACCCGTTGAGTGACTCGCCCACATCGTAGAAGCCATTCCCGTTAGAATCAGCGTAGCCCAAGGGAACAGCCCCTGCGGTTCCATAAGGAACGAGTTGCCCGTTGAGTTGGTAAGCCCAGCGAGGCCAGATGTCGGTTCTCAAAGGAGGGGCGGTCGGAACACCGTTGATACGATTGTTGTTGGGGTTGTAGGAATTGACGATCTGAGTGCGCGCCGCCGAACGGAGCACGGGGAAAGTACCGTATTGATGTCGATCCTGATAATACGCGCCCGCCTGCAGCGCGATCTCGTCCGTGAGGGTAAAATCTGCCGTAGCTCGCGTAAGGGCATCCATTCGTCCGTTCCGCCAGTACTTGTAGTACTGATCATAAATTCCATCGCCCATGGCCTCTGCCGTTCCCACGTAAGTCAATGGTCCGAATTTCCGCCCCTGATCTCGGTAGTCACCCTGCAGGTTCGAAGGCAGCGTGTAACCAGAAATACCTGCTTTAGACGCCGCCGCTACCATCGTGTAAGGCAGATAAACAGAGTATCCATTAGCGGCATAAATCCGTAAGTTATTTTGCTCCGCGGCCCCATAGATCGTACCCGCTGCGCCTGGGCCATAACCTGCGAAGGGATCCCCTGTTTCCAGAGCCCGCCAACGATCCCACTGCGTGCTTCGGGTGTCATAGTCGTCCCGATCATTCCAAGTGAAGGCTAGATTGAAGGAGGCCCGGGCCATTTCGTAGCGCACCTTAGCCTCAAGCTTGTCGAGATCGCTATCCTTGGGAACACCCGCCGATTTAAACTCGAATTTCGACGTACTGATATAGGATGTAAGACCGGGAAGAAGCTCGCCCGTCTCGACTTTGAGAAACGTGCGTTGCATGTCGAAATCTCCAAGGCTGAATTTGGCAATCACTCCCATCTCACGGGAGGGATTCACTGTGTAGTACTTGATTGCTCCACCTAGGGCCTCATAGGCGGGAGCAGTAACGTCACCCGTCCCTTGGGAAACGGTGATGGTAGACAAGTTCTCCGCATCCACCATACGTCCTGCGGGGGTTCCATAGCGCCCGCTATTATTTCCCATCGGAATGTCGTCGATCGTCACCGCCAACGCTGCAATTCCGAAGGAGCGAACTCGAATGTCGTTCCCCCCTTCATAAAAACCGAAAGGATCTGTCGAACGAATATTCACTCCAGGAATCTTTGCGAGCAGCTTTTCGACACTCGCCCCCGGTAACGCAACCGATGCGTCCTTCGCGGTGATCGCATTACTCGCTCGAGAAACCCCTTTTTCGGCGACGAAAAACTCGAGCATCTTGATCGCCTCCTCTTCACGCGCGGCACTTGGCTGCGCCACAGCTTGAGCATACATTCGTGGAGGAAATGTGCACGCTAGGATTGAAACCGCAACGAGGAGCGGTTTGGATGTGTAACCTTGGTCCCGGGTGGTCGTGTGCTGGTGTATCATGTAGGAAGGTGTCGCAACCCCTACGTTAGCATCCGCAATACCACCTGGAACCAAGCCCCATGAATCTTTTGACTACGTGGTCCTATAGGTGCAGCAGGCAACGCACGCAGAACCTTATAGTCACCGCCAGAGGACTCTAAGGTTAACAGTAAAACTCAGCGAATGGGTGCGCCGGATCTTTGCTCCATAGCCCGGTGCGCTTGGGTCTCTGCCGCTCGGAGAACACGGAGCATATTTCCACTCCAGAACTTCTCCACGTCTTCAGGGCTGTATCCAGCAGATAAGATACGCTCGGTGATCCGCGGCATAGTTGTGACATCCATCAGCCCTTCAACTCCGCCTCCTCCATCGAAATCCCCGCTAAAACCGACATGATCAGGTCCCGCTACTTTCAACGCGTGAAGGACATGCTCCATGAATTGATCGAAGCTGGCGAGCGGCATAGGGAATTGACGCTCGATGCCAGCGCGAGCACGCACGTAGTCGGCGTATTTCTCCGGAGTCGTAAGAGCACTGCGTCCCCCAAACTTTGCCATCAGCGCCTGCAATGCTTGATTTCGATCGGTGTCGATCTTCAGAGGAGCCACATACGCGCTGAACGCATTCATTTGAATAACCCCTCCCTTGGCCGCCAAGGCCCGCAAGAGATCATCGTCGATATTGCGGGCATGAGCATAGACCGCTTTGCAGCCCGAATGAGAGAGGATGAGTGGCGTGGCTGATAGTTCCAATAGCTGGCGCAGTACGTCGTCAGAGGCATGGGAGGCGTCTAATACGATTCCTAAACGATTGCACTCAGCGACGACCTGCTTCCCCAAGTCACTCAACCCGTGATGCTCGGGACCCTTAGTATCCGTAGCGGAATCAGCGAGATCGTTGTTAGCGAAGTGAACCGGTCCTAACATCCGCACCCCCAGGTCGTAGAACGTTTGGAGCAGGGTCAGGTCGTGGCCGATTGGGTATCCATTTTCCATGGAGAGATAGACGACCTGCTTTCCACTCTGTGCGATCCGCTGCGCATCCTCCGCCCGTGTCGCCAATTCGAAAAACTCGGAATTACGAGCCACCATCTCCCGGATACGCACGGCAATCTTCAACGCGTTATCCCGCGCCGCAGCATGTCCTGCCGGAGTGCGCGGACCTTGTGAGACAAACAACGTCCAAAAACCACCATCCACTCCACCCTGCACCAAACGCGGATAGTCAACTTGCGTGAAGTCGGCTTCCCAAGTGCGCCGTTTCATGACGACNNGTCCAGCACCACGGCACGCTCGTGAACCAAACGAGCATCGATGCTTTGCCCCTGGGCAATTTCCGCGATGGCGATCAAGCTGAAGAGTCCTACTCTCAAAGTACGAGCGAATGTGTGCATAGTTTGTTGAAGTCCGGTTGTTGAGCTCGCGGAGGAAAGTCCGCCCGGTTTCCCGCGGTCCCTCCTAATTATAAATCCAGAACTTGCCGTTGATCGTAAGGCACTAGCCAGCCCATTTCGGAGGCTGGCAAACCCAACTCTGCGAGCAACACGTCACGTGCCAACGCGGCGTTCACCGCGATTTTTTCGACGTGGAAGCGGCTTTACGCTTCTCGATGGGATTCCGGGGACGCCCGTTTAGCGTTACCTCTGTCCGATCAATGAGTCCGAGGTCCCAAAGCCAGCTCGGCTAGGCAAGATCGGTCAAAATCCTTCGAAACCCATTAAGATGTTGGTGTACGCCCACAAAGGAAAAGTAATTCATTGTAATTTGCGCTGCTAACGAATCGAAGCACTATACCCTTGTCGCACCTTCTATTGATTTAGAGTCTAGAGATATCCATGTCATCACCTTCCATCGAGAATGTCGTCATCATCGGCACCGGTTGCGCCGGTTTGACCGCCGCGATTTACACGGGTCGCGCCAATCTCAGCCCATTAGTACTTGAGGGCACCCTCCCGGGTGGTCAGCTCACCACCACCAGCGAAGTCGAGAATTTCCCCGGATTTCCTCACGGGATCGATGGCTTTCAGCTGATGGACAATCTGCGTCAGCAAGCGACCAAGTTTGGTACTCGGTTCGAACAGGCCGCCGTCCTCTCCGTCGACTTTGACTCCTCACCTCGGAAGCTGATTTGCAGCGATCGAGTCATCTTGGCGAAAAGCGTGATCATTGCCACCGGTGCTTCTCCTCGTATGACAGGTATTCCCGGGGAAAAAGAGCTCTACGGTGGTAAAGGGGTCACGACGTGCGCCACCTGCGACGGCGCTTTTTACCGTAAGATGGACGTAGCCGTGATCGGCGGCGGAGACAGTGCGGCGGAAGAGGCTCTTTTCCTCACGCGGTTCGCGAGCAAAGTCTATCTGGTACATCGTCGCGACTCATTGCGCGCGTCCAAGATCATGGCTGACCGCGCGTTAGCCCATCCAAAGATCGAAGCGGTTTGGGACTCGGTTCCAGTCGAGGTTGAAGGCGTTCAGCAGGGCGCCGTTTCAGGGCTGAAAGTTCGCAATGTGAAAACCGGTGCAGACCGTGTTCTGCCGGTAAAAGGGGTTTTCGTGGCGATTGGACACATTCCGAACACGAAGCCCTTCGCCTCCGCGCTGAAAACCGACGACGATGGATATTTCGTACCCGAGTTAGGCTCTCAAGTGAGAAGCCAAGTCCCGGGAGTGTACGTAGCAGGCGATTGCGCAGATCATATCTATCGCCAAGCCATCACGGCAGCAGGCATGGGATGTCAGGCAGCCATCGAGGCGGAGCGCTGGCTCGCCGAGCACGGGGCGTAATCCCCACTAGGCCTANNTCTTTTACCGGCAATGACACCCTCCTCGCACTTCAGCCCAGACCTTCTGTCACAAAAGCTCGCTGACAGTGGCTTGCGCAACACCCCTCAACGTGAAGTGGTGTACGGAGCGTTAGTTACCAAGCGTGACCACCCCACCGCGGATGAAGTCTACGCGCGAGTGAAGTCAGAGATGCCCAGCATTTCTCTCGCAACCGTTTACAACTGCCTAGAAGCGCTGGTGCAGTGCAATCTGGTCCGTCAGGTCAATTTCGAACGGGGGCCCACCCGCTACTGCCCTAACCTGCATCCCCACGCCCATTTTCACGATGAAGCCACGGGATCAACGTACGATGTCGATCTTCCCTCAGGAGTGATGGAGCAACTCAAGGCGCATCTGCCACACGGATACAACGCTTCCGATGTTGAAATCACCTTCCGGGGCCGGGCGAAGGTTGAACCGTCCGCGTAACGAAACTCCCCTATTTCCAGCCGACCTTTTTTTCTTCCATGTCCTCCCTCGAAATCCGCGATCTGCATGTTGCCATCGGCGAAAAGCCTATCGTCAAAGGGCTCTCCCTGACGATTCAGTCTGGCGAGGTCCATGCCATCATGGGCCCCAACGGCACAGGCAAATCCACATTGTCCAAAGCAATCGCCGGACATCCCGACTACACGATCACGCAAGGCGACGTGCTTCTCGATGGTGAATCCATTCTAGAACAAGAGCCTGACGAACGGGCACGTGCCGGCATCTTTCTCGCCTTTCAATACCCGTCAGAAGTTCCCGGTGTCTCCATCGCGAATTTTCTGCGCGCCGCAGTGCAAGCTCGCATGAGCGAGGGCGAAGAGCTCGACGCCACCGCCTACTACAAACGCCTCTATCAGAAGATGGACCTTCTGAAAATCGATCGGAAGTTCACTTCTCGGTCGGTCAACGACGGCTTCTCCGGCGGAGAAAAAAAGCGCTGTGAGATCCTTCAGATGGCCATGCTTGAACCCAAGTTCGCCTTGATGGACGAAACCGATTCGGGTCTCGACATCGACGCACTGCGTATCGTCGCCGAAGGCGTCAACACGCTCCGTGGCCCGGGCTTGGGCGTGCTGATGATCACTCACTATCAGCGTCTCTTGAACTACATTGTGCCCGATTTCGTCCATGTGATGTATGACGGCCGTATCGTAAAGAGCGGAGACAAGTCCCTCGCTCTTGAACTCGAAGCCCGTGGTTACGACTGGGTGAAGCAAGAACTCGCTCTCACGTAACCTCCATTTCCGTCTCCACCCATGCTCCGCAGCCTTTTCGGACAGCCATGAAATCAATCACTGAACTCGAGACCGAAGCTTCCGAACCCGCGGTCGAAAATCCCGCCATCGGCATCGACCAAGCCGTCGGTGACTTCAAGTACGACGTCGAATATAAGTACGACGCGGGTAGCGGACTGAATGAAAACACGGTCCGTTACATCAGCTCGGTTAAAAATGAGGCGCCCTGGATCCTCGATTTCCGTCTCGCTGCGCTGAAGACATTTTTCTCCAAGCCCATGCCCACGCATTGGGCTACGCGAGACCTGGAGAACATCGATTTCGACCGCATCCGTTATTACCTTTCCCAAGGCCAGAAGCCAAAACGAACCTGGGATGAGGTCCCCGATGACATCANNCTCGCGGGTGTGGAGGCGCAGTTCGACAGTGAAGCCGCGTATTCAAACATCAAGGACATCGTGGCCAAGCAGGGTGTCATCTTCGTCAACTCGACGGAGGGCCTGCGTGAGCACCCCGAGATTTTCCGGAAGTTTTTCGGGAAGGTGATTCCCACCGGTGACAACAAGTTCTCGGCCTTGAACAGTGCCGTGTTTTCCGGCGGATCCTTCATTTATGTCCCCAAAGGCGTAAAAGTTGCCCAACCGCTCCAAGCTTACTTCCGCATCAATGCCGAAAACTTTGGGCAGTTTGAACGCACTCTGATCATCGCCGACGAGGGAAGCGAAGTGACCTACATGGAAGGTTGCACCGCTCCCAAGTTCACGACCTCCACACTTCATAGTGCCGTGGTGGAACTGGTCGCTCTTAAGGGTGCAAAAATCCAGTACATTACGGTACAGAACTGGGCTCCCAACGTCTACAATCTGGTGACGAAGCGCGGTGTCGCGCACGAGGATGCCGAAATCAAGTGGATCGACTGCAACATTGGCAGCCGATTGACCATGAAGTATCCTGGAGTGGTCTTGAAAGGACGCCGTGCCCGTGGCGAGGTGATCTCCATTGCCTTGGCCAACAATGGTCAGCACCAAGACACGGGTGCGAAGATGATCCACGCGGCAGATGAGACCACCTCCACGATCATTTCGAAGTCGATTTCGGTCGGCCAAGGACGCGCCACGTATCGCGGTCAGGTGCACATTCCCAAGCACCTCAAAAACTGTAAAAACAATACGGAGTGCGACGCGCTCCTGATTAACACCAACAGCCGCACCGACACCTACCCGGCTATCACTGTCCGGGGTGACTCCCACGCCGTTCAACACGAAGCCAGCGTGTCCAAGGTCAACGAGGAGCAAATCTTCTACATGCAGCAGCGCGGTTTGACCGAAGCACAAGCGATGAGCTTGGCGGTCAACGGCTTTGTCAACGACCTCGTTCGCCAGTTTCCCATGGAATACAGCGTCGAGTTGAAGCGCTTGATCGATCTCGAGATGGAAGGCTCTGTCGGCTGATCCCTAGATAACCATGTCTTCTTCTACGCTTTCTCCCACCGTGGTGGGCGATTTCACCGCTGAGGCGTTTGCTGCTCACGTGGCAGCTTTGCCTTCCCACCTACCCGCATGGTGGTTCGAACGAAAACGCGCAGCTTACGCGGAATTCGCGGCTCTCGCGCTGCCAGCCCGTACCAATGAAAGCTGGCGCTTCAGCAGTCGCGACGACCTGGGTCTCTCCGGATTCGTCTCTGCGCCTGACACGCGTCGTGAGCAAAACGTGACCTCTCTAGACCTCAAGGAAGTCACGGCCACTCTCACCTTCGTGGACGGTGCTCTCAAAACGCGTTCGCCCCTTTCAGCAAACGTCAGCCAAACCGGTGTGTTCGTCGGAACAATCCAAGAGGGTCTCGCCAGCCACTCCGAACTCTTGCGCAAGCACTTCATGGCTCAGCCTCAAAAACTGGGCTCGGATAAATTTGCTGCTCTGCACACAGCCTTTGTGAGCGATGGAGCATTTGTTTATATCCCCAAGGGAGTCGAACTCACGGCTCCGATTGTGATCACTCACGCAGCGAAAGGAGTAGGTTCAGCTGTTTTCCCACACACGTTGGTCATCGCTGAAGAGAACACCAAAGCCACTGTGGTCGATCTCTTCTGNNTTAAGAACAAGCGCCCCGGAGCCTTCGCCTGCGGCGCCAATGATCTTTACGCAGGGCATGGCGCTTCGCTCACCTACGCCGCCGCGCAAATGTGGTCGAGCGAAACGCTTTCGTTCCAGCTAAACTCCACCGTCGTGCGCCGCGACGCTCGGGTGCAATCTCTCAATCTGCACCTGGGAGCTCAACACGCTCGGCACGAATCCCTGTCACAATTACAAGCTCCCGGGGCCTTCTCGGAAATGCTGGCAGTGACGGTGGCTTCCGGTGATCAGGAGTTCGATCAACGCACGCTACAGATTCACCAGGCTCCCAACACCAAGAGCGATCTACTCTACAAAAACGCCCTACTCGACACATCCAAAACCATTTTCTCGGGTTTGATCGTTGTCGATCCCGACGCGCAGAAGACGGATGCCTATCAAAGCAACCGGAACTTGATGCTCTCGGACGAAGCGGAAGCTAACAGCCTCCCCGGGCTTGAAATCCAGGCCAACGACGTCCGCTGCACGCACGGTGCCACCAGTAGCCGGATCGAACCGGAACAGCTGTTTTACCTCCAAGCCCGCGGAATTCCCTCTACAGTGGCCAATGAACTTCTGGTCTTCGGGTTTTTCGAAGAGGTTTTCAGCCGGCTTGAGAACACCGCGTTGCACGACGTGCTCGTCCAATTGATTCGCACCAAGTTTAAGCGCTAAATTAATCTCGTTCCGGCCTTCAACGGCCTCCTCTTACGATGACCAAGCAACGCACTCTCTCCCGCGATGTCACTGCCACGCAGATTCCAAGTGGTGACAAACAGACTTTGCCGGCNNCATCCATCAAACTCTTGGTGGGAGCTATACCGTTCAAACGGACTTCGGTCTCTTCCGAATCGATGGAAAAGATGGCGATTCTATTGGGGAGCAAGTGGCCGACTCGTCAGTAAATGCCTCCACCCTCGCGGACGGAGCTCCCGATCCGGAAACCGTTTGGGATCAATTGAAGAAGGTCTACGACCCCGAAATTCCGGTCAACATCGTGGACCTCGGCTTGGTTTACTCGATGGACATTGAAAAGATTGAGGAAGCTGAAGGTGGTTACCGGGTGAATGTCGCCATGACGTTGACTGCTCCGGGCTGCGGAATGGGCCCCGCCATCGCCGAGGACGCAAAAACTAAAATTTTGCTGGTCCCAGGAGTCACTTCTGCCGAAGTGCGTATCACGTGGGAACCTGCTTGGAATCAGTCGATGATCAGTGAAGAGGGAAAAATGAAGCTCGGTCTGATCTAACCGACTTCGCTTCGCTTTCTTGCCTCGCTCCGACGTGTCGTATTCCCTCTGGTCCGACTTTTCACGACGTGAACGTACTCTTCGTTAACTACGGCGACTTTACCAGCAACAGCATCAATCACATCAGCGGGTTCGCCCGCGAGCTGACGAAGAGGGGCCACACGTGCATGGTTGCGGTTCCGGGCGGACTTTCCACCCTCTCAGCCGTCCCTGACCCGGCCTTTCTTGCAACCACCTTTGAGCAACTCCTGGAAAAGGCAGACTGCTTTCCCGACGGACGACCAGCGGATATACTTCATGCATGGACACCACGGGAATCAGTCCGACGTTTCGTGCTCCGCTATCGGCAACTGGCTCCCTCCCGAATCATCGTCCATCTGGAGGACAATGAAGAGCACCTCGTCTCCCAATACATGGAGACACCTTTCGAGGCGCTGAAAAACTTAGATCCGCTGGATTATCCCAAACCTCTGGTTCACGGGTTACCGCATCCCACCCGCTACCGAACCCTGCTTCGACTCGCAGACGGGGTTACCATCATCGTCCCTTCGCTCCGCCGTTTTGTACCAGCGGGAATTTCCACCTTGGGTTTACCTCCAGGTGTCGATTTTGAGTTCTATCGCCCTCTTTCTCCAGATTCAAACCTGCGGGCTGAGCTCGGTCTTCGGACAGGGGAAAAAGTCATCGTTTACACAGGCAGTAACACGTTCGCGAACGAACAGGAAATCCTTCAGCTTTATCTCGCCGTCCAGATCCTCAATCAGCGCGGCGTACCCACACGCCTAATACGAACTGGCATCAATAGCCCCCAGTTCCTCGCCATGCTTCCCAGCGACTGGGCAACGTGGACCCTTGATCTAGGATTTATCGACAAGAATCGTCTGCCTGTCCTACTTTCTCTGAGCGATGTCCTGGTCCAGCCTGGCAAAGTCGGCGACTTCAACGACTATCGGCTCCCCTCGAAACTCCCTGAATTTTTAGCCAGCGGTCGTCCGGTCATCACGGTGGCATCAAATATTGGCTTGCAGCTACAACCTGACGTCGAAGCTCTGGTTCTACCCGAAGCGACGTCGACTGCCATCGCTGATGCCTGCCAACGTATTTTTGACGATCCCGATCTCGCTTTAAGACTCGGGACGGCAGGTCGGCAGTTCGCCCTCCAGCATTTCGATCTCGGTAAGAACACCTCCGCCCTCGAAACATTTTATCAGCAGGCGGCATCACGTCCTGGTAACCCATCGTGGGTCAATGCTCGGGACGGTGCTGATCTCACCTTGCTGGCTCGCCAGCTGCGCACCGCGGTAACCGACTTTCCTTCGGCGAAAACGCCCGCATGGCAGGAGATTCTCGCGTTGGTCGATGACTTCGTACTGCTCTCGCGAGAAATTGAAACCTTCACTCAGCGAGCCGACTCCGTCCTCGTAGAAACGCGCGCCTCCCTAGAACACGACCGCGAGGAATGGAAGCGAGGCTGGGCACTCACCGATCAGCACGCCAAGAATCTTGAGAGTACGCTCAAGGCGACCGATCAGCACGCCAAGAACCTGGAACGCACCCTTCAGGCGCTACAGGCGGATCTGCAACAAACCAGCACCCTCAAGCATCAAGCTGAAACATTACTCAAGGGTGCCAGGCAGCAACTTCAGGCGTTTGAACAAGCGCTCGCGCTGGCTGAAGCTACGGTTGAAAAACGGGAGCGCGAAATCGAGGCCACGGAAACAGCTCTTGAGCACGCTAAGAGCGCCTATCTCTCGCANNAGCAGACCGAAGCCTGGCGGCAACGCACGGAGGCCTCGCTCAAATCCGCCCATGAACAGATTGTGTCGCTCGATAGCGAACTCGCGAAGACCCGCTACCAGCTCGCTGAGACACGTGCTCGCGCGCTAGCACTGGGTGACCGGTCTCAAAACGAAATCCAGCAGCTGCGGATCGCCCTGCGTGATACTCGCCAACAACGCGACGACCTGTTGCAGCAGCGCGACCACAAGATCCGCTCGATGCAACGTTCCTTCTCCTGGCAGGTGACGGCACCTCTCCGCACGTTGCGTCGTTTGCTGATCGATCCCTTCAAAAAGCCTGCAACCGCGCCTCAATCAGCGTCACCAGCAGCATTACCCGATTCAGCCTTTTCCTTTGATCCAGCGGATTTCACCGAGCCCGTGCGCAATTTCCGCTACAGCGTCGACTATCCGCAGTCATGGAGCTTTGGAATCCATAAAGTCGTCGTCCGCGGCTGGTGCCTCACCACAGAGCCTGTCGAATTGAAGAAAATTCGCGCGCGGGTAGGAACTCGCCAATTCCCCGGCGTGTACGGACTCAAACGTATGGACGTGCTGGCGGCGATGCGTAATCTCCCGCAAGCCGAATACTGCGGATATAAAATCGACGTTTTGCTCGAGGATGGAGACGAGGAAATTATCCTTGAAGTGGCGGATACTCGAGGTGTCTGGCATCGTTTTTTCCAAACCGGTCTCAAGGTGGGGCCCGAACATGGCCAGCCGGAACTCACGAGTTATGAGCGCTGGGCAGTCGCCTACGATCAGCACACTCCGGAGTCCCTCGCTACGCTGAGATCGAATGCCGCCCGTTTCACCGTCCGTCCGTTGATTTCGGTGGTCATGCCCGTGTACCACCGAAAAGCAGACGACGAAGTCTGGTTGAAAAAAGCTATCGAGAGCGTGCGCGCCCAGGTTTACGAAAACTGGGAGCTTTGCATCGCCGACGATGCGTCACCGGCTCCCCACGTCCGCCCGCTGCTTGAGGAGTACCAACGTAAGGATTCGCGGATCAAAGTCGTTTTTCGCGAGAAGAACGGCCATATTTCCGCCGCCTCCAATTCCGCGCTGGAACTCGCCCAGGGAGAATTCACCGCCCTTCTTGACCACGACGATGAACTTGCACCCCACGCTTTTTACGAGGTGGTCTCTTTACTCGCGGCTAAGCCTGACACCGATCTGATTTATAGCGACGAGGACAAAATCGACGAAGAAGGTCCGCGGCATGAGCCTTACTTCAAACCCGACTTTCTGCCCGACTTGTTTACCGGGCAAAACTACCTCTCCCACTTATCGGTCTATCGCACGGAGTTGATCCGGTCTGTCAGTGGATTTCGCATAGGCTATGAAGGTAGCCAAGATTGGGATCTCGCTCTTCGCGTCGTTGAACGAACAACTCCCGAGCGGATTCGCCACATCCCCAAAGTTCTCTATCATTGGAGGGCAATTCCCGGCTCCACAGCGATGCTGCTGAGCGAGAAAAACTATCCACTGGAAGCGGCGAGACGCGCACTCACCGACCACTTCGCTCGGCAAAACGAAAGCGTAGAACTCATTACCGTCCCAGGGGATCACTGGCGGGTCAAACGACCCATTCCCGCGGTCGCGCCCTTGGTATCGTTGGTTATTCCCTCACGGAATGGATTGAAACTCCTTTCACGGTGCGTCGACTCGCTGCTAGCGAAAACCGATTATCCAAATTTTGAGATCATCATCGTCGACAATGGTTCAGACGATCCCGAGACACTCGCGTACTTGAAAGCCATCGCCAGCGACAACGTGATCGTTCTTCGCTACGACGTTCCGTTCAACTATTCTGCAATCAACAATTTTGGGGTGAAGCACGCGCGCGGTGAAATCATCGGGCTGCTCAACAACGACCTGGAATTCATTCATGCGGACTGGTTGACCGAAATGGTCAGTCATGCCGTCCGACCACAGATCGGATGTGTGGGCGCCATGCTCTACTATCCAAACGAAACCATCCAACATGCCGGGGTCATCGTCGGCTTGGGCGGTGTAGCTGGACACGGGTTCCGTGATTTTCCCCGCGGGACGGAAGGAAAATTTAACCGGGCTCGACTGGTACAAAACTACAGTTCCGTCACCGCCGCGTGCCTACTTGTTCGTCGCTCGCTCTTCGAACACGTCGGAGGACTCGACGAAGGTCTCGCCGTGGCCTTCAACGACATCGACTTCTGCCTCAAAGTTCAGGCTGCGGGCTACCGTAACCTCTGGACGCCGTTCGCCGAGTGCTATCACCACGAAAGCGCGAGTCGTGGAGCGGAGGATACCCCCGAAAAACACGAACGCTTCCGCCGCGAGGTCGAAACCATGTTGGCACGCTGGAAAAATCCCATCGCGCACGACCCCGCTTACAATCCCAATCTTTCGCTAGAGCACACAGACTTCTCACTCGCCGCCCCGCCCAGAGCGTGGATCCCCTAAGTCACGCGTGCTTCTTCGCGACAAACTCATGCGTACGACCAACAGGGTGTAGTGCCCCTGCTCCTACTCCGATTTCCCGCTATCAGGTTTTCCGCTTTTCAGCTTTTCCTCAAAGCTTGTGCTCGCGGATGTAGGGATCCTGGAGCAAACGGTCGATCTCTTTGTGATCAGAAAACTCCTTCAAATGTCGGTCGCTCGGGTGAGCCTTTAGCGCTTTCTCAAGCACAGCTCTCGCATCCTTTTCCCGACTCAGCAGCAAAAGCATATGGATCTGAGGCATGAGTTGCATGGGCTCCTTGGTCAGGGCGTAACGCTTCTCGTGCAAGGCGAGCGCTTTTTGGTAACCTTTTTTCGCCTCGCTCAGATTGCCCGCTAACTTCTGGACCACCTCGTAATCCATCCACCAATCCGGGATGTCATCGCGCAGTTTGAGAGCCTTCGACAGCGCCTCCGCGGCCCGTGGGTAATCACGTAACTGCAACGCAAAGGCAGCCTCACCCGCATAACCGTCTGCTTCAGCGGCGACGGACTTAGAAACGGATTTAGGCGTTCCCGGCACGTCAGTGGTGCCGCTTGTCTCAGTCTTCTTTCCGCAGCCCGAAGTGACCATCACTCCAGAAAAGAGGAGCGCGAGAGTGAAACCTAACGTTAAGGACCGAGGAAGGCGTGTCATGGGATCAATGAAAGTGGCCGGAGAGAAAGGCTCACGTTAACCATGGATCGCAGCGGCTGGAAAGACGCAAAATGACGCCAGCGGTTTCCTGCCTTACATGTCCGGAGGCACGGTCGAAATCGACTCTTCAATACTCGTGATACCCTCTCTGACCTTCATCATGGAATCTTGGTGAAGGGTCTTCATGCCGGCTCGCATAGCGATGCGTTTAAGCTCGGTAGCCTCCACTCCCTTATTGATCGCATCCACCAACTCTTCGTTGCTGGTCATCAATTCGTGAATGCCCACGCGGCCCTTATAGCCGGAATTGCCACACTTGGCGCATCCGCGTTGGTTCGGTTTATAAACGGGACCACTCCAGCCGATGGCTTTTTCAAGGATCTCTTTTTCTCGGCCAGAAGGTTCAGCTTGGTGGCGGCAGCTCTTGCACAAANNATCGCTGAGCACACACGCAGAGCAATGATGACGAGATCATGAACGGTTCCACGCCCATGTCCGTCAAACGCGCGACCGTAGAGGGAGCATCGTTCGTATGGAGAGTCGAAATGAGCAAGTGACCGGTCAACGCTGCCTCCACTGCAATGTTGGCCGTTTCTTTGTCACGAATTTCCCCCACGAGGATAATATCAGGATCCTGACGTAGGAACGATCGCAGTGCGGCCGCGAAGGTCAGTCCAATCTGCCGATGCATCTGCATCTGATTGATGCCCGCCAGCGTGTATTCGATGGGATCCTCTGCGGTACGAATCACCAGCTCTGGTGAATTGATTTCATTGAGCGCCGAATACAAGGTCATTGATTTCCCTGAGCCGGTCGGACCGCAATGAAGAATCATCCCGTAGGGCTGACGTATGGCCTCGCGGTACCGGCGCAAGTTCTCCTCTGAAAAACCGAGCGCGGTCAGAGGGAGCGTCGACTTTTGCTTGTCGAGGATACGCATGACCATGCCTTCACCGTGATTGAGCGGTGCTGTAGAGACACGAAGATCGATATCGATACCCTTTTTCGTGTAGTGCTTAAATACGATACGTCCATCCTGAGGCAGGCGGCGCTCAGCGATATCCAAGTTACACATGATCTTTAACCGCGCGATCAAGGCGGGCCCCACTTTAGCGGGGAGACGAAGTTTCTCCGCACAGATCCCGTCTACGCGGTAGCGTACGACGATCTCTTTTTCCTGAGGTTCGACATGAATATCAGAGGTGCCGGAATAGTAGGCATCTTCGATGATGCGATTGGACAGCTGGATGATCGGACCCGACTCTTCATTGACGTCGTCGTCCACCGATTCGACGGACTGCTCGCCGAATTCGGCACCAATCTTCTGAACGACCTCATCGAAGCCCGCGCGGTCAGCAGATTTGTTGAACTTCTCCCGAATATCTTTCTCGCGTCCTAACAGACGGATGACCCGCTTTCCGGTCATTTCCTGCAACTTCGCAGGAACGGTGACCTCGAAAGGATTAGAAAAAGCGACCAAAAGGAAATCGCCCACTTGGCCAACAGGGATCAGGACGTTTTCCTGACAAAACTGCTGAGGGACGTGCTCGAACGTGTTCGGGGATACCCGATAGCGGGCGACGTTGAAAGGTGCGAGACCCGAAGCCTGAGCTCGCGCCACCAACAACTGAAAGGGGGTGATCGCGTATTGCTCTTGGAGCAGCTTATCCAGGGCCTCGCCGCTCAGCTCTTCCGGGTGATTTGCCAGCGTCGAGCGCTGCTCTGACGTGAGGCGGCCAAAATCTTCTAATTTAGCAACTACTTGCGATTGGACTTTTCCGAGTGGCATGGTACGGGCGCCGCCGCACCACGAGGATGATTACGCCTGTGCACCGCCAGGTGCGGCGGAGCGGTCGGATTCAATCTTTTCCAGGTAATCTGCAATCATCTCGAGGGAGGTGGCGTACCAGATAATCGGCGCGTCTAGCACTTTCTCCCAATGCTTTCGTGAGGCAGCGCTCAAATAATAGGCCGTCGCGACCAAGTAGAACTCATCCTCCTTATCAAAAGGCACGGTCCACGTCGCCCAACACGCGCCCAAATCCACCGATTTTCTCAGATCTTCCGAAACGTCGTAGGAACGAAGGTCAATCATCCCGAGCCCATCATGGTCAACGACATGGCCGATCACTGCGTCCTCCGTCACCACCCGCATATCAAAAGCTAACACTCCCAAAAGTGTGCTCTGCCGGAGGTTCTGCGTGGCGATGATCTGAAAGAGTTTTTCGTTAGCTTTTTCTAGATCCTCTACTTTGACGAGGTTATGCTCGACCAACGCCGCTCCCAACATCCGGTTGGAACGCATCAGAAGAGCTCGATTTTCTGCAGAAATAACTGGCATAAAATATCTTAAGCGACGGCTACCTTCTTACGATTAGAGGTTCCCCGCACGCGTTTATGCAACTCCGCCTTAAGCTTATCGAGTCCGTCGCCTGTTGCACACGAGATCCCCAATACCGGAACTTTGTATTTTCGTTTGAACTTGAGCAAATGAGAACGGGCTCCATCCAAGTCCATTTTGTTGGCCACTACTAACTTGGGCTTTTTCAGTAGCGCCGGGTCATAAAGCTTTAGCTCCTTGACGAGGACCGCGTAGTCATCGCGGGGGTCACGCCCGTCAACACCCGCCATATCGATCAAGAACATCAGCAATGAGCATCGCTCGATGTGGCGTAGGAACCGATGACCCAAACCACGATTCTCACTCGCGCCTTCAATCAAACCCGGTACGTCCGCCATCAGCAAACGATCGTAAGCCATGGGGTCCGGGTACTCGATCACTCCAATCTGCGGATGGAGAGTGGTAAAGGGGTAAGCTGCCGTCTTCGGCCGCGCTTTGGTAATGGCGTTGGTCAACGAAGACTTTCCCGCATTGGGGAAACCCACCAACCCAATATCAGCGATGCTTTTCAGAATGAGTCGGAACGTTCCCAACTCCCCTTCTTGGCCGGCATTCGCCCGTTTGGGAGCGCGGTTGGTAGACGTTTTGAAGTGAGTATTCCCCCACCCCCCGTTCCCACCTTTGCAGAGGACAATCTCCTGACCGTCAAAGAGAACTTCCGCGACCACTTTATCCGTCGCCTCATCAATGACCACGGTCCCCAGTGGCAAACGGAGCACGGCCGGCTTTCCTTCGCGTCCGTGACAGTCCTTGCCTAAACCGTGCTCACCTCTCTCTGCCTTCCAGTGTGGCTTGTACTTGTAGTCCACGAGGTTGTTAGTGTCGTCATCGCCTTTCAAAACGACGTCTCCACCTTTCCCGCCATCGCCTCCATTAGGACCGCCCCACGGCTCATATTTCTCACGACGGAAGGACACGCAGCCGCGCCCTCCATCACCGGCCTGAACTTTGATCACGCATTCGTCGACAAACATAGTGGGCGTATTTTAGCGGAAGATTGCAGAAACGACGCCCCTTGCCAAGGGGGATGACCACCTCCGCCTCAGACTGCGAAAACTGGGTCGACCGCTCCGCTTAAAGCGCGATCTTAATTCCCTTTCGCAGATAGGTAGGCACGTCTAAATCCTGCCCCTCAAAGAGATTTCGGTCGGTTTTGTCGAAGTACCCCCGACTTTCCAACTCACTGAAAGAAAACTCATTTTGTTGAGCTTTTGCGTCTATGCTCAACCCCAGGCCGATTTGCTCGCCCTTCGCCTCACCGGCACTTTTGACCGCTGTCGGAGGACGGAATCCATTTTCAGGTGTTCCGGCGAGAGGGACGACACGAATATCATCTACCCCGGTGGGCGCTGGTGTTTGACCCCCTCGTCCCCTTTCACGCGCTGTCGCTGCTGCCCGGCGAGGCGACAAGCGACTTCCGAGATCGCTGGTTCCCAGAACGCAAATCTCCACGCGATGGTGCATGGTCTCATCGATCACGGCACCCATGATCACATGCGAGTCCCGCCCGAATTGTTCGGTGACTGCCGTCATGATCTCATTCACTTTCGGCAGAGTAAGATCAGGCCCACCCGTGATATTGACCAAGAGCCGATCCGCTTTTCGCGAAAATTCAGGGGTAGCAAGCAAAGGACAGAGCTTCAGGCTTTCAATCGCTTCGACTGCGGCGTTTTCACCGGATCCTGAGCCAAGTNNAAAACTCAGGAGTAGCGAGCAAGGGACACAATTTCAGGCTCTCAATTGCTTCGATCGCGGCGTTTTCGCCCGAACCTGAGCCAAGTCCAAAAAGGGTTTTCCCGCTACGAACAGAGAACGCCTGACGCACCGTGGCGAAATCCATGTTGATCAAGCCGGTGCGGTGCAACATCGCCCAGATCGATTTTACTCCACGGCCAATCCATTCATCCGCCCGCGCAAATGAATCGAGAACCGTTTCATTCTCACCCGACTCCTGGAGCAAAACATCATTCGGGAGCGGAATCACGGCGTCACACACTTTTCGCAATGCCTGTAGACCTTCTTCTGCCTGCTTGAGGCGACGACCTCCTTCGAAGGCAAACGGCATCGTTACAAACGCGATGACCAAGGCACCCGCCTCGGTGGCCAACTCCGCAAGAATCGGCGCCGCACCACTGCCCGTGCCANNGAAAACAAGATCACAGTCTTTAACCACCGCCTGTAATTTCTCGCGATCCGACTCTGCCGCTTCTCGCCCTAACTCAGGATCGCCTCCAGCACCTAAACCTCGAGTAACGCTCATCCCGATCATCACTTTCTCTTGGACCGGTGAGGCTGAGAGAGCTTGGTAATCGGTGTTTACCGCCGCCAGTTGAAGGCGGTCGAGATTCTCCATCTTCAGTCGGTCGACCGCATTCGCACCCGCCCCGCCGACGCCGATTAATTTCAGCGCCACCGTGCGGTCGGTGAGGATTTGATGCTCGAGGGGAAGTTCGTTGGGATTCATGCGTCGCGTTCTCAGACCGAGGCAAAAAGCTTCTTAAAGAGACCCGTTTTCTTCCTCGCCGCAGTCGGCACTTCAGGTCGCGCACTCAAACCGTAGTGCAAGAGACCCAACGCGGTCGAAAAGCTAGGATCTCGGAGATTCTCGCTTACCCACGACGGAGCTTCACTTAAATGAGCGGGAATGCCGAAAACTTTGCTCGCTGCTTCGGTGATCCCTGGGAGCTTTGAGGTGCCTCCTGTCAAAACCACACCCGCCTGAGTACGTTCCGGTTCAAAACTGGGACCGAGTTTCTTCTTCACCACCTCTAGGAGCTCCCACGTGCGCGCCGCGGTGATTTGCTCAATCGTGTGCTTGGGAAACTGCCGATCTCCGATGGCGAAATCGCCGTTCAACCAGACTTTCTCATCGCGACTCTTGGTCGCAACGGTCGCACGCCCACAGCGAAGCTTCAGCTTGTCCGCTTGGCCTTCCGTCAGACGAAGTCCGAGGGCCAAATCGTTGGTGATATGTGAGCCTCCAACGGGAACGACGCCGGCCAAATGCGGCATCCCGTCTTTATAGAGCGCATAGTCCGTGGTCCCCGCTCCGATGTCCAAAACCAATACGCCATGCTGACGCTCGTCAGGCGCCGTCACCATAATTCCAGAAGCCAAGCTCGAGAGAATCAGCTCCGAAACCCGCACATTGAAACCTCGGATGACATGGATGTTGTCCGCGATCCTGCTTTCTTGACCGTGCACCATGAAGTAACTCACCTGAAGCTCCCGTCCCACCAGACTATCGGGATCTGGCACCAAGCGTCCATCAAGACGGAACGGACGGCGTAGGCGCTGGACGATCATACGACCGGCGGGGAGTTGTTTGCTTCGGGCCGCGTTGCACACGGACTCGATGTCAAAATCACTCACCATGTTGTTGGCCGCGGAAACTTGCACTGCGGCATCGCTCGAAAACCCATCCACGTGGCCTCCTGTCTGCGCCAGGTAGACCTCATCAACACGCACCCCTGCACTGCGTTCCGCCTCCATCAATGCACTGTGCGCAGAATCGCTAGCCGCTTTGAAGTCGACGACCACACCTTTGATCACGCCGCGCGAGGCACATTCACCCAAACCAACAATGCTCAGGCTGCGCCCATTGGTAATTTCTCCAATGAGTACACTGACCTTGGCGGTACCAATCTCGACCGCTCCAATATATTTTGTCCTAGAGATCACGTGGCGTATTCCGGATAGTTTGCGACGGTTGAAAGTGAATCAGAGATCGGCGGGCGTTATCAGCAGCGGTCTGCGGACGAGCGCGACCGCTGGCAGGACGGGAAGGCTGGGTGCGGATAGGCGACACCGTGCCTCGTACCGGGGTAGTGGAGGGTGGAGTTTCTGGGACAAAGGAGACCGGGACTTGCCGGTTTCCGAAAGTGAGGTTGATGCTGGCCACGGCTCTGGCTGGCTGGGTCTTCAGCTCCGCCAGGACCGAATCGAGCAGCGCGACCTGCTTGAAGAAGTCGTCTCGCGTACCGAACACGATCTCTACCTTATCCGCGGTCTTGACGACAATCTCGCCATCTTTCTGCAGTCGCTCCAGAGAGACGATCCGCCAATTGCGGTAAAGGAGAGGGACGTAGGCCTGCGCGGTTGAAAACAAGTCCGTGACTGTCTGCATACCCGAGATCGGGATAAAGCTGGCTCCAGATAGTTGCAAACGTACCCCATCCAGCCAAGGCAGCGTATCCAAAAGCTCCGTCGCAAAGTTGGCGCCGGGAAATACCATCCCGTCACGGGAAACGAGAAAGTCCTCGGAGATTCCATAAGCGTCGGCCACCCGAAGGCGGCCCACCGGCGTCCGCTCCTGAATACTGGCGACCAACGTATCGGGAAACTTGCGAGTGAGCACCGCCGTCCGTACTTGAGCATCCGCCAGCAACGCCCGCTGCAAACGGGGGAGATCCAGCTCCATAAGCGTGACGCCCTTGGGCAGCTCCAGCTTGCGCTCAATCCAGGCCAGGTCGAGGACACCATCCGTGCTCAACCGGATCGTTCGAAGCGGTTCAGACTTCACGGGCGCGGTCAGCTTGGTGGGGTCCTCTTGCCAAGCATTCCAGACTTCAACGGCGCCCCACACGCCTACACCGATCATCACCACCGCTCCCACCCACTTGGCAAAACCCATGCTCATGCGCCGACGACCTTCGCGCGACATCGATCGTGGAGCGATATCCTGAGGGATATCACGCCACGAGCGGGCCGCGACTAGGTTTGGCGCAGGTCTATTCATAGGCTATTGGCAAGGACACCTGAGCTTTGAAATCGTCTCACAGCCGGGGCCACCAGCTCACGAACCAACGCCGTAAAATCCAGCCCCACACACTGCGCGCTCATCGGCAACAGGCTGGTTTCTTTCATGCCGGGCAGCGTGTTGATTTCGAGCAAAAAGAACTCGCCCTCTTCAGAGAGCATAAAATCGATCCGGGCGTAGTCTCGGCACCCACACGCTTGAAAGGCCGTTTGCGCCGCCGCCTGCACCGCACGGGTCCGTGTTTCTGACAACGGCGCCGGCGCGCGATACTGAGTCAGCCCCTTGGTGTACTTGGAACGATAATCGAAAATTCCTGAGTCCGGGATAATCTCCA
>DKKJ01000004.1 GCA_002455175.1 Opitutaceae bacterium UBA6669 | reverse complement strand
CAGGTCGAAGAAACCCATCGGCCTCGTGACTGAAGACCACGCACCGAGCCGCACCATTCGGAGACCAGTGCGCGTGCCAGACACCGCGTACCTCTCGAACCCCAGTCAGACGAGCGAGCTCAACACCCTTTAGGTCCATTACCACCAACGCAGGCCGGAAGCAGTCACCCTCCACTGCCGATTGAACGAGCAGCAGCGTTTCGTCCGGATTCAAGCCCTCGATCTTCAGCAACCACGGCGATGAATAAAACAACGTCGGCACGCCCATCGGTCGCACCAGAAACAGACTGAACTCAGTCCCCTCCGCCACAGTCACGACCGCAAAATCNNCCGACGACGTACTCCGAGCAATGAATTTCCCGCCCAAATACACCAACCCAATCCTCGCCCTCAGCAGAGCCACCCGTCACCGCCCTCCGCCAGAAAAGCCTCCCACATCGATTCCCAAACCGATCCCGAAACGACCACTCGTATTCACCCGACCCCACCGCCATCGAAGGAACAGGCTGAAACGGATAAGTAAGCCTTTCCCGAACAAGGTCGTGGTTCAGTTTCATTTCACATCCGTTACGCCGTAAGATCCACCCTGTAAAGCACGCCTCGGCAAGCAGCAGAAATGCGGAAAGAGACTTTGCCGCTGCAGTGAATCAAACCGCACTTCTCGATTAGCACAGTCATCCACGCGATGAAAGAAAAGGTGACAGCTATGTATCAAACCACTGAACACCAAGAAGGTGTTGAGGTCGTGAGAAACGCGACCTGTCGAGTCTTTGGCGAGTGATGACGGTTCATTCCCTGAGGCTCCGGGGCGTTGTCCCGGCCATTTCTTCTCTGGTTGTGGAGGTCCTTTTTTTTCTCCTCAACATGCGCCTGTCAGAGTCGGGTAACACCAACCTCCTAACTCATTAAATCTGTGTAGAGCCTGCCGAACATAGTCCGTACGCGATCAAGCGCACCCTTGTCATCGCCGAGGACCGTAATCACCGCCGATTGATATTTTTGTGTACTGGTGAATTCCAGGGCCGAGGCAATCACATTAAGCACTCCCGTTTCTCGCACCGGATAACGGACAATTAATAAACCTACGTCACCTAGTTTCATCAGAGTATCATATTTTTGGATCTCGGCCTGCACATGCTGTTCAATATCGACGTTAATGGACACAGCCTTCCGCGAAACGATTTCCGGCTGGCCTGGAAGATTATTGAGTATTTGGTCCCGAATAACCTTTTCGGCTACGCGCTCGCACATCCGGACCTTGTGCCGCTGTAACTCCTTTAACGTGTCCTGCTTCGCCTTTTCCAACATTGCGACAGCTGATCCGCCAAGCGACTTCTCCTTAGCCTTGGCGACGATAGCCTGAACATCTGGATGATAATATATGGATTCAATCGAATAGGCAGGAACTGCGTAAATTTTTTTCTCCTCAAATAAGGTGATATCCGCCGGCGAACGTCCGTCGGAATCTATTATTCCGAAGGCAGACACCCAGTGAACTTGGGATGCAGATCGTATCCCGATGACAGCATTTTCTACCCCCCGACAGCTGCCCTTAGCAATTACGGAAACATCGGGGAAAAGTATGCTATAGAGGGGGACATCAATACTTTTCTTGTCATCGCCTTCGGTGAAGAGAACTTTACGACGGGAACCAAGAATTTTCCGAAGTAAATCCTCATCGGGAATAGTCGATGTGACAAAATCGGTATCCCACGTTATGACCTCACCGTCCGTATTCGTTTCGCAACTTCTAACCAACAAGACTTTTTTGTCAGCATTGTCGATGGGCAGCATCACCTCATGAGTAGATATAACAAAGGCACATTGGCTCTTTTCCGCGAAGAGCGCGGTTAAAAGCGGCGAAATTATCGATCGATGAAGATGCCTCTCCGGCTCGTCGATCAAAAGCAGCGTTCCGTCCTTCGCGGTTAACACTTTGGCGGTAATGAAGATGGCATTGCGTTCCCCGTCGGATAGCTGGGCAAGAGGATAGGCGATGCCCTTCTCGCTTATCGCTACAATGTTGTCGTTTGAGACTATAGAAACCGTGAATCGCAGGTTGGAGATTCGGAGTAGCCGGTTAAGGGTCTTAAGTGGGGATTTCGTCGCCTTCGCTGTTTCGACCTGCGTATTGTCATCATTATCGACAGCTTCGGCGACGGTTCGGCTACGCTGATTCTCCGATGCAACCAAGTCGAATAGTGCGACGGCCATTCGTTGGGTTGGCCAGTGGTCATGCCAAAGCGATGCCCGTGCCACATCATATTTTTTTGTTTGCTCGCCTGTAGATGCACGAGAGGCACTTGTAAGGTCTATTCCTCTTTCCTCGAACAGCCCATAGCGATGGGCAGATATTCTTTCAGCTTGGTGTGCATGAGCGGCAAACCACCTATGAAGCAGGCGAGATTTCCCCGATCCGTTCGGCCCAAGCACAAACAGAGCCTCGCCGGGAATTAGTGTTATAGACTGAGAGCCTTTGACATCGGGAAAATCGAGTGGGAACTCCATAAATGTGTACACTAGCTTGGAACGGTCACGGATCACTTCTAAACCAATCAGCCCTCCGCGTAGCAGACCACTAAATTTCTGTCAGCTGGGTACTGATTCCGGCTTTGCGGTTTGACTTACAGCGGCATGGCAGCGGTGAATCGACAACCTGAGTGATACATAATCCGACACTGAGGGGATTCTGTTCTAATGTAGAATCGAACCTTGGTGAATTTTGTGGCTCTAGCAATGGACTACACAAGTCCGAAGGGAGTGCATTCGGATGTTTGAATCAAGTCACCGCAGCAGCGGCCGCAGATCGTCTTCGATGAATTGGCTTGGTCTCCACCCTTTCACCAGCCGGCCAATCACAAAGTGATCTACTGCCCCGATAGCAGCACCGGCAGCCATACCGGCGGCTGGAGAAAGGGTGAAACCGGCGGCTGCGCCGATGGCCGTGAAGAGGAGCCAGCGAAGGTTCTTCATCGTGGTGCGCTCGAAAAAGCTCTCACGAAGGAGCTCACGATAGTATTGTTCCACGATAGATTGATCCTGGCTGCATCTCCCGAGCCACGCTTTGAAGTCACGTGCGCGGAGAAGTAACTTCATCAATGNNGAGTCGTCGACCGGGATGTTTCCTCGGTTGATTGAATCGCGAAGCGTCCTCTGGTTCGAGATGATCACTTCCTGGAAATGGTTGAGCAGACCGCGGCTCTGGCCGCATTTCTGGGCCAAATGACTTATCCGCAATTCCACAAGCCTGGCGTTCAGGCTCGAGCTGGATAGTTCGCTTTGGTTGTCGGAGGCGACGAGCACGTCGTTTTCGAGGTTGCACAGCTGCAGCAACAAAAAGGTGGGTGAAATAATGTCGTCTTGTGCTCCCGACGCGGCCCGGTAGCGACTGTTCAGAAGAGCAAAGTCCAGATGACTCTCCAGAAGAATGCCCCCGCCTCTTCGTTCGATGTAAGACGGCATGGATGCAATTTCCGCATCGGTCGTGCCGGGCGCAAACGCCTTCAGAATCAGCGGTAGAAAGGTGGTAGTGAAGCCACGCTCTACGACGAGCCCTTTGGTCGACTCGGCAACCTTAGCTTCATTGGAAGAGAGTCGAATCAGGGCGCCAAGCTTTTGCGCGGTGTAACGTGCCTTCCCGAAGTTTTTTGCGTTTTGAGTACATAAGGCGTGTAGGTGCTTTTCGAGGGTGTGGTCCTTGCTCTCGATGATCCACATGTCATGATAGGAAATACTTGCTCGAATAGGTGACACATCGATCGCGATGGAATTTTCCGCGTACTCGATCTCAAGAATTCCCGCTTGGATGAGAAGGATCAGATTTTGCGCACCAAACTGGAGGATTAGCTGACGGAGTACGGCATAGTCGGCGCTGACAATGCATTTTTCATAAAAAAGCATGGCTTCGACCAACGTTCCAATATCGATTGGATCGTTTTTCAGCGGATAGTGGCGTCGGATCGAGATTGCTTTGAACATTGCGGATTAACTTCGGTTCTTTAACTAGTCCCTGCTGAAGGCGAGAAGCTTTCCCAGATAAATCCATCTCAACAACCGTATGGATCTTTACCGAGCCTTGCAGTACCTTCTCCGCAGGAGACCCAAAGAGGACATCAGAGGTTCCGAAACACACTCCGGCTCATCGGAGCAACGAAGTAAGGGGCAAAATGATTGGTATTCGTGACGGCAGAGGCAGCAACCTCCAAGTTGTGAACGCTCTTATTCCTCACGGGATGAAAACGAGCGACCGGCATCAGGAAAGTCCGAAACGGACAAACGCGTAAAGGCCGGTGCCGATGGCGACGAGATAGGCGCGCCAGCCGGCGATGGTGGCGGTGTCGGGGTTCTGGGGGTTGTAGAGGACTTGGACGCGGGCGCCTTCGGTGGGGCGGGTGTTGGTTTGGATATTGTCGGCGAAGGTGTGGGGCTTGCCGGTTTCGGGAAAGGTGAACGCTGGGAATTCGAACGCGTGGTGAGCTTGAAGCGGTGGGGGGATTCAACGGTTCATGGCCACGAGGGACCGTGGCCCTCCTGTGGGGGGTGGTCTTTTTTTCGAGGGAAGTTGTGCAAACCGGGCACGACGACGCGTGCCCCTCCA
>DKKJ01000312.1 GCA_002455175.1 Opitutaceae bacterium UBA6669 | reverse complement strand
CCTGCCGGTAGCCAATCCGAACCCGGCGCCGAAGGAAGAGGATGAAAGCGTGACCCTCCAGGTTTCTGATGCCGGCACTCTTTATTGGAATAAAGAGCTGATCCAAATGTCAGAAGTGACGCCCCGGCTGCAGAACTACATCATGCAGAATCCAAGCACCGCGCGTGTTTTGATCTCATCTGATGATCGAGCGAAATATGGCGCGACCATTACCGTGCTCGACGAAGTCCGCAAAGCCGGAATCAAACAAGTTTCTATCGAAACCGTGTGGCGCGCCACCGGTAAATAAAAGGAGCCCAGAACTATGAATCGTGATTTGCTAATTGGCCTCCTGATTTCCGCGAGTCTTCACGGCGGCTTCCTTTTCGGGGAAAAGCTCATGAGTAAGAAGGGTCCACCGCCCAAAGTAGCTGAGGTGGTCGAGACCATTGAGCTCATGGAGATGCCTCCCATTGAACCTGAGGAACCAGAGCCAGTGGAGTCAGAAGAACCACCATCAGAAGAAATCGCCGAAATGGCCCCCCCGATGGCGGCCGACGTTCCTTCGGTTGTTACCATCGATTCGTTTGTTCAAAAGCTGCAGCCACCACCGCCTCCGGGCATGGATCGGCCCACTAGCTTTACCATCCCAACCGGTCGTCCCAATACGGGTAACATCGGCCAGGGAATGAAGGACTTATTCGATCTGGCTAATCTAGATCAACAACCCCAGCCACGCTTCCAAGCCAAACCGAATTATGCTTTTGAAATGCGTCGTGCTGGTATCACGGGCGATGTGCTCGTAGGCTTCATCGTCGATTCCAACGGAGATGTTCGGGAAGCTTACGCGATCAAGTCGACCCAGCGCGAATTCGAAGCTGCGGCTATCCAGGCCGTGTCCAAATGGAAGTTTAAGCCCGGTCGCAAGGGTGGTCGCGCTGTGAATACTAAAATGCAGGTTCCTATCGTCTTCAGCATCACTGAAGACTAATTCTCCCTCGTTCCCATGTCGATTTTCCCGCATTCCCTCCGCTCTCCCGTCAGCTCCGGTTTTTTAGCTGTCATCCTGGGTCTGACTCTTCCCGTCACCAGCTCCGCTCAAAACCAAGCGCAGAACGCGGCTCCCAAAAAAGAAATCAGTGAAAAGGTTTCAGAGGAGCTGAGTAAGATCCGGACGCAGACAGACGCCAAGAACTATGACGCAGCCATCGCGATCATTGATTCTTTGATTAAGACTGCCGGAGCCGAGTCCTATGATATGGCTCTCCTCACCCAGGTGAAGGCACAGATTCTCCTAACTAAAGGGGATTATTCTAAGTCAATACAACCACTTGAAACGGCTGTTACCCTCTCGTCTAAGTATGGGTTTTTTGAGGAGAAAACTCATCAGGACCTGACCTACTACCTATCTCAGATCTACTACCAAGAAGCGGTCAGTACTAAGGAGAAGTCGCAACAAAAGCCCCTCTACGAAAAAGCCTCTTACTATATGGCTCNNTGGGCAGAGAAGAACACCAAGCCCAACCCTGATGTTCAACTCTACTACGCATCTCTACTATTCTACCAAGCGCAAGTTGATCCAGAGAACATTGATCTTAAACTAATTAAACGTGCCCAAGAAGAGGTGGAGAAGGGCATGCAGATGTCCGCCAAGCCGAAGGATACGTTCTATCTCCTTCTTTTCGCGACACTGCAGCAGCAGAACAAAATCGCCGAGTCAGCTGAGGTGATGGAGCTCTACCTCAAGCAGAAGCCTGACGCCAAATCCTACTGGCCCCAGCTGGCTTCCATCTATCTGAACCTTCAGAAAGATGTCCGTGCAGCGCTGACGATTGAACGCGCCCAAAAGTTTGATGCTATGAATTCGCCCAAGGACAATTTCACCTTGGTGGGGTTGTACTTCAATATGGGCCAGTTTGATCACGCGATCGGACTTCTCTCCAAGGGTCTAAAGGACGGCACGATCGAAAGCGAACAACGCAATTGGGAGCTCCTAGCCGCCTCGTACATGCAACTCAGGCAGGAGTTCAAAGCCATCGAAACGCTCAAGGAGGCAGCCAAGCTGTTCCCAGATTCGGGTGCGTTACTCGCTCAAATCGCCCAGACCTATTACCAACTCGACAAGCTCGACGAAGCTTACAACTATGCCAAACAGGCTGTAAGCAAGAAGTTGGAAAAGCCCTGGACCACGCAGCTTTTCCTGGCGTATGTCTCCTACGAGCTCAAAAAGTACGACGACGCTCTCGCTGCTGTAAATAAGGCCGCCACCTACCCTGAGGGGGTCAAGGACGCCGAACGTCTTAAGAAGGGCATTGAGGACGCGATCAAGGAAGAGGCATTTCTCAATGAGCCCCCGGCTCCCACTGCCCCCGGTAAGGCACCTGCCGCTGGTAGCAAAACCGCCAAGAAATAATTCCATCTTCACTTACTTTCATGAACAAAGCTTACGTTATTTTCCCACTGGTCGGTCTCTTGATCTTCGGCGGGTTCTATTGGAACTTCGCCAAAGGCTATGAAGTGAAGCAGAAAGAAAAAGCTGCTGCCGCCAAGAAGGTCATTGAAGACAAAAAGAAAGAAGAAGCTGAGGCGCGCAAGGTAGCGATCGAGGAAGCCAACAAGCTGGCCGAACAGCGCAAAATCGAAAAGAAAGAGCGCGACGAGAAGGAACAGCGTGATAAGGATGCGCGTGAGGCTGCGATCGCTGCTCGCGAGAAAGCCGCTCGCGATCAAGAGAAGTTGAACAAACAGGTGGCTCGTCTCACCAAGGAAATCGAAGACGAAAAAGCTGCTTTGGCTAAGGTGGAAGAAGCCAAAAAAGCGAACTCCGCTGAAGAAGCGGGACTTCGCCAAATCGTGAAAGCCGCAGAAACAAACGTCAAAGAACTCACCACGGTACTGGACAAGATCAAAGCCGCCGACGACGCGCGCGCTGCTGCTGAAGCTGCCGCCGCTGCCGCCGCTGCTGCTGCCAAAAAAAGCTAACCTCCCCTACCGCTTACTTTGCTGACATGAACAAGATATATATTATCGCTCCCGTCGTTCTCTGCGCTATTTTCATCGGGATCTACGTCAATTTCTCGAAGAACCAAGAAATCAAGCAGAAGGCGATTGCTGAGCAGGTGGCTGCGACCAAACGCGCCGAAGACGAAAAGAAAAAAGAAGCTGAAGCCAAGGCCCGCGCTGACGCTGATGCTCGCGCTAAAAAGCGTGCCGATGACGAGAAGCAGAAAGAAGCAGATCGTCGCGCGAAATATGAAGCCGCGAGCAAGGAAATCGCCGATGCTACCGCCAAGTATAACGCAGACGCTGATAAGTACGCTAAGCAATCTGCAGAGCTTGAAATTCAATTGGGTGAACTTCGTAAAAAGAAGGATGCTGCCATCCGCGACGAATTCGAGCTGCGCAAGCAGGTCGAATTGGCTCAAATCGCTAAACGTAACGCCGAACTGGAAATTCAGCGCATGACCAAGATGATCGCTGATAAGGCCGCCGCGAGCGCCCTCGCTCGCCCACCGGCCCCTCCCGCCGTTGCTAAGGCTCCCTAATTCCTAACGACTTCTCAAGCGGCCCGGCAAATCTGCCTGGGCCGCTTTTTTTTTGCCGGTTCAACCCCGTCCAAGTCGCTTCCCTCACCAGTTTTTTGAAAGCACGGAGGCGGACTTGCACCCGCCTCCGGTCATCGTCACCGTGACCCCTCGACATGGATTTTCCCAAACCTCCCACGATCCTGTCCCAGCGCACCCTTCGTGCCGGGTTGTTTGATGACACGTCAGGCGCCGAACGCCTGACCACCTATGCGTGGATGCACCTCGCACGGACGGGCGACAACCGCATCCTCGAATTGTTTCGCCAGGGACTGATTAAAGGCACGGTAACGGGAGGCCAAGGAAGCGAAGCACTCATCGTTCCCCTCACTCTCCTCGCCGATAAAGAGATCGATGTGATTTCCTTCACCCACCGCGGCTTTGGTGGACACTTAATTTGGAGCGGTCATCTGGTCGAACACCTCAACCAATACTGCGCCAACGCTTTTAGTCCGACCAAAGCGCGTGAGGGCAATGTTCATCATGGAGATCCCGCTAACCGATCGCTTCCCATGATTAGCCATCTAGGAGCCATGGTGTCCAATGTACTTGGTCTGACCGATGCTCAGCGCCGGCAAGGAAAGCCTGCCGTCGGGTTTGCTTTCTTTGGCGATGGCGGCTCCAGCACCGGTGATATCCATGAGTCGCTCAATCTAGCTTCCGTTCTCTCCTTTCCAATCGTCTTCGTAATCGAAAACAACCGCTACGCCTACTCCACACCTACTCGGGAACAATACGCGGACGGTACCGAGCTTTGGAAACGCGCCGCCGGTTACGGGATGGAAGGAATACTCCTCGATGCGACCGGGGATGTCGCCACGGTCGTTTCCACTCTAGAAAGCGCGATAGAGCGGGTCCGCAAAACCTCCCGGCCTCTGCTTATCGAGGCAAAAGTTCTCCGCCTGCGGGGCCATGCTGCCTACGATACGTGTAACTACCTTGCTCCTGGCGAGTCGGACACCTTCTTTGCCGCCGATCCCGTTCCCAAGTATCGAGCAGAACTGTGCGCACGGGGCCTGACGAGCCAGGTAGAAGCGATCGAAACCGAACTGAATGCCTATTTGGAAAAGTGCATCCAGATCGCGCTCGCCCAACCTCGCCCCTCCCCAGGCGGGATGGAAGCAGACGTTTTTGCGCCCGAAGCGCCGGCTCTTCCTTGGAAACCTGAGGTGGAAAGCAGCGAAGCCATCACGTTTGCCCAAGCGATTAACTATGCGCTTCGTAAGGTCCTTCGCGAGCGCTCAGAGGCCATGATCATGGGGCAGGACATCGCCACCTACGGAGGTGCCTTCAAAGTCACCGATGGTCTGCTCAATGAATTCGGTCGACGACGCGTCCTGAATACTCCCCTCGCTGAAAGTGCCTGCACCGGCTACGCCACCGGACTTGCCCTGGGCGGCATCCGACCCATCGAAGAGTTCCAATTCGCAGATTTCGCTACAGAGGCGGTCACCCAGATTACCCTCAATGCGGGAACTTATCATTTCCGCTCTGGAGCTAAAGTCCCCCTGGTGCTCCGTCTGCCTTGTGGCAGCGTCGGTCTGGGCTCTTTCCATTCCCAAGAGCTCGAGGCTCTTTTCCTCGGCATGCCCGGACTCAAGGCGCTCTATCCCAGTACCGCCCAGGACGCCTTTGACGCTGTTCTTGCAGCCTACGAGGACGACAATCCCGTCCTCCTCTTCGAACACAAGGCACTCTATCGTGCGCGCAAGGAAACGATTCATTGGAACCCTGCCTACCGTGACGTCTGGCTACCGCGTCGTCTTCATGCCGGTAGTTTCGCGACCTTGGTCACCTATGGGGAAAAGACTCACCTCACCGAGCGTCTCGCGGAGTATTTCGAGCGTGAATACGAGCGCTCGTTTGACGTGTGGGACCTCCGTGCTCTCGCTCCCCTTCGCTTGGAGGAAATCTCCGCGTCCATCACGCGCACGCATCGATTGATCGTTCTACATGAGGGACGCCTGACCCATGGATTTGGAGCCGAACTCGTGGCGCGTCTGACGGAAGCGCATTTCTACGACTTGGAGTCACCTCCCCTCCGTCTCGCCGCTAAAGATCTCCCGGTACCGTTCGCCGCAGAGTTGGAAAGCGATTTCCGCCCGACGTTCGAGCGAACGGTCGAAAAAATTGCGAACTGGATGGGATGATATCTCCTGTGCACGCGTCGTCTCCTTACACCTCAGGGCATATTCCGGAAGTTGCCGCGGATGAGTGGGCGGCGATTCGTTTATTTGCCATGGATGTAGATGGCGTCCTCACCGATGGCACGGTTTTCATTTCTTCGGATGGAACGGAGACCAAGCAGTTCTCGATTCTCGATGGGATGGGTTTGGTGAAGCTGCGCAATGCTCATATCCACTTGGCATGGATCAGCGGTCGCGCCTCTTCAGCCACGACCGCACGCGCGACCGAGTTGAAAATTCAGCACGTGATCCAGGGTCGCACGGATAAACTGGCCGCCCTGCAAGACCTCGCGGCTTCACTCCAGCTCGAAGCACGGCAGTGCTGCTACATGGGCGATGACGATATCGACGCACCCGCAATCCAATGGGCGGGAATAGGGGTCAGCGTCGTGGGTGCCATGCCTCGCGCGACCGAAGCTGCCCGTTTCATCCCCCTGCGTCTCCCCGGACGTGGGGCCGTCCGTGAGGTTTGCGAATTGATCGCCAAGCATCAAACCGAGGTCGCTCCTCATCGATGATGCACCGGGTTTTAACTTTTTTGGTCGGCACGGCCGCATTCGCGCCATTAGGGGGACTCAGCCAAGGCGGTCCCTCGCTCACCACCAACGCCCCGGTTAAGGAGTTTTCGCTTCCGTCATTCAACGAAGAGGGATTCCGCACCATGCTCGTTCGGGGACGAGAGGCCGTTCTTCTGAATCGCAACGAAGTCCGACTGAGCGACATGACGTTAACCCAATTCTCCGGCGATGAAAAAGCTCACGTTGAGGCGGTCTTTCTCAGCCCTTTGGCAAATCTAGAAATTGATCGCAAGCGACTGAGTGGCCCTGACTCTGTTCGGGTGATCACAGATCAGTTTGAACTTTTCGGCAGTGATTGGAGTTACGATCACGCCAAGAAAACCATTTTGATCCAAAAAAAGGTCCAGGTCATCTTCCGGGCTGAACTTAAGAACGTTCTCAAATGAGCCTCCTCTCTCGATTACTCTTCTGCGGACTCAGCGGTCAACTCCTCTGCGCACTACTCCCGGCGAGTGAACCCGTTCGCACCTCCATCGAAAGTGAGACCATGGAGATGCGTTCAACGGACAAAGAGACCTTTGCGACGTTTAAGCGGAATGTGATCGTGGAAGGAAACAATCTCCGCATCACCTGCGACCACATGGAGATTGTGGCCACCCGCTTGGGCGACATCACCGACACGGTGGCAAAGCTCGATCAGTTCAAATCACTGATCGCCGTCGGAAGGGTTCATATCATTCAAGGAGATCGTGAGGTGACCTGTGGGCGCGCAGAGGTTTTCCCGCTCGAAGAAAAAATCGTCCTGACAGAAAATCCAGTCGTGATCGACAAATCCGGCCCCTACGTGGCTGAAGGGAAAAAAATCACTCTCCTGCGTGGTGAACGTCAGCTCTTTGGAGAGAATATCAAGTTCACCGGGCCGCCCGTACAGGATCTGGGCTTTGAAAAGAACGCCCCGATGAAAGCCCCCGCCAACGAAGCATCTCGCGCCGGCTCACCGCCGCCCGCTTCTCAACCTAAGCCATAACTCCTTTCTTCGTGGCGCTCTCTCCCNNCCGGCCTGATCGCCGCTACCTCCGGATCTGTCTTCATGGACCAGCGTGATATCACGCGTATGGGGATGCATCAACGGGCCCGGCTCGGCTTGGGTTACCTTCCTCAGGAAGCATCGGTATTCCGAAAGTTGACCGTCGCTGAAAATATCCTGGCGATAGCGGAAGCCATCGGAATCCCACGACGACTTCGCGCCGAACAAGTGGAGAAGCACCTGACGGATCTCCAACTGCTCCACGTGGCCTCGCAAAAGGCGTATACCCTCTCCGGAGGCGAACGACGACGGCTCGAGATCGCACGTGCGCTGGTTACTGAGCCTAAATTTTTGTTGATGGACGAGCCCTTCGCGGCAATCGATCCCATCTCTGTCGGAGAAGTTCAGCGCATCATTCGCGACCTGCGCGCTCGTGGTATCGGCATTCTCCTTACCGATCACAATGTCCGCGAAACGCTCCGTATCGTCGACCGCGCGTACCTGATGCATCAAGGCCAGGTGCTCACGCAGGGCTCTGCCGACTTCCTGATTAATGACCCTCAGGCCCGCGAATTTTATCTCGGGAAAGATTTCAATCTCTGAGCGCCCCGCCTTTTCTGCTGGTCACACCCCTTCTGCCCATGCCCAAAGCCATCCACGGGATCACCGTCGCGCACTTCCTGAAGACCTATCAGGAGAAGCTGAAGCTCGAACTCATCACCGGTGAACAAGGGCTTTACCGTTTGATTCGGGAAGGGTCGATCAATCGGCCCTCCTTGGCCCTCACGGGTTTCTTCCGGTATTTCGCTAACAAGCGTATCCAAGTTCTGGGTGCAGCGGAAATGACCTACCTAAAGTCATTGCCGGAGCCACGACAGACAGAAATTCTCAATGAAATCGTGGATCGCCAGGTTCCCTGCTTCGTCTTGACCCGCAATTACAATCCCACCCCCGCCCTGCTTGCGGTCGCGAAAGAGCGCAAACTGCCGCTTTTCCGCACACCCATGATCACCATGAACTGGGTGAACATTGGCACCCTCTGTATCGATAATGAGTTCGCTCCCTCGTCTACGGAGCATGCAACGACGCTCGATATCCGCGGTATTGGAGTGATGCTCCGCGGAAGCTCCGGAGTGGGAAAAAGCGAATGCGCCCTCGCCCTAATCGAACGAGGCCATTCTCTTGTGGCCGACGACCTGACGGTGATCAAACTGCTCGACGAACGGGAATTGAGCGCGTCCAGTCGCCCGCTCAACCGAGGATACATGGAGTGCCGAGGAATTGGCATCATCAACGTTGCGGAGATGTTCGGGGTGAAATCAATTCGCTTGGAAAAGAGGATCGATATGGTGGTCTCCCTGCACGAATGGACTCCTGATGTGGTCGAGGAGCGTACCGGGTTGGAAGAAAACCACTACGAAATTCTCGGTCTGCGTATCCCCCACATCGAACTGTATGTACGCCCAGGCCGTGACATGGCCCGCCTGGTCGAGGTGGCCGCGCTTACGCAGGCTTTGAAAATCATGGGACACGATCCAGCCAAGGACTTTAATGACCGCCTCATCGCGTATATGACGCAAAACTCCGAGCGCTCTAAGCCCGTCTCCGTCCGTCCCCTCACGCTCGACGGCGAGCAGCAGTAACGGGCTAAGCGCTACCACACCCGCTATCTCTCTTCTCTTTTCGCATGCCAACATCTGCTCGCGTCGACGGTCGACACGTCGATCAACTCCGCCCTATCTCGTTCGAAGCCAATANNCGACGGGTTCGGTCCTCGTTTCTTTTGGTTCCACGCGCGTGATCTGCGCGGCCACGATCGAGCCAAATGTGCCCACGTGGATGAAGCAGCAGGGAGTGAAAGGGGGCTGGCTCACCGCCGAGTATTCGATGCTTCCCTACTCCACACTGGAGCGAAAATCCCGCGACATCTCCAAAGGTAAGATCGACGGCCGCACCGTAGAGATTCAACGACTAATCGGCCGCTCATTACGCGCGATTATCGACCTGCAAAAGCTCGGACAGAATACTCTCTGGGTGGATTGCGATGTGCTCCAAGCCGACGGCGGTACACGCACCGCCTCCATCACCGGAGCTTACCTCGCCGCTCGCCTCGCCATCCAAAAGCTCATCGATGCCAAGCGTATCGTCGAAAACCCGCTGAGTGATTCCGTCGCCGCCGTCAGCGTCGGCATTTTCGAAGGGCGTGAGCTGCTCGATCTTCCCTACCTCGAAGACCGCGATGCGGAGGTCGATTTCAATGTCGTGATGACCGGCCAAGGTCGGTTTGTGGAGGTCCAAGGCTCCGGGGAAGAAGCGACGTTTACCCACGATCAGCTCCAGTCCCTTCTGGCACTCGCCAAAAAGGGCCTGAAGGAAATCTCCGCGCTGCAGACCGCCTTCCTGACGAAGCAGCTGCTGAAATTTTAACGACAGCAAACCAGCGTAGCGCGAGGCGAGGCGTAATCGAAAGGCGGCTACTTGACCTCAGGAGGTAACGCGTCTTTCAACGCGCCAAAATTTCCTACCTCCGCCGCACGGATAAATCCTTCCGCTACGCTCTTTAGCTCTTCCCACCGCCGACGGATCTGTTTGGCCTCATCTTTCGTGATGTGGTTATCGGCTGCCGCCGTGGCAATCACCGCCAGCATGTCCGCGAACTCCTGGACAATCGCATTCGTACTCGGGATCAACGAAGTCGGATGGGGCTTGCTCGCTTCTGGATTGGTGATGAAAAAACCGCCAGCCCGTTCGCAAACCCATTGCGCTATGCGAGTATCCTGCGTAACTTTCAACAACTGGTCGACGCGATCCAGTGGATTGTGCGCCCCGCTGCCGGTGGCGTCGGACGGGGGCTCTGCCCATTTGTAAATCAACGACAGTGATAATCCCATATCCGCCGAAATTTGTTTGGCGCTCGTCTTCTTGAGCACCTCGCGAAGCACCTCGTGAGATTCCATATGCCGGGTTCAAGCAGCGTCGCGGCGAGAACGCAATCCTCGGAAGGCAAAAGCAGCCCAGCGTTTTTTTGTCGTGTCTTCCCCTCCGGGTTTCTGGCACGGTTTGGTTTTTATGAACATCCACGAGTATCAGGCCAAAGCGCTCTTCGAGAAATTCGGCGTACCCGTCCCCAAGGGTGTTGCCGCGAAAGCTGTCTCCGAGTTCGACACGGCCCTCGCACAACTCCCAGAGGGACCCACCATGGTGAAATCCCAAATTCACGCGGGCGGCCGCGGAAAAGGCACCTTCACCAACGGCTTCAAGGGCGGTGTGAAGTTCTGCAAAACCAAGGCGGACGCCAAAGAGATCGCCGAAAAAATGCTCGGCAACACTTTGGTCACCGTACAAACCGGCCCCGCGGGCCGCAAGGTTCAGACCGTGTACTTCACGGTGGCGAGCGACATCAAAAAGGAATACTACCTCGCTATCCTCCTCGATCGCGCCACGTCCAAGCCGGTGATTGTCGCCTCGACTGAAGGTGGCGTAGAAATCGAGAAGGTCGCGCACGAAACTCCGGAGAAAATCTTCAAAGTCCTCGTGGATCCCGCCTACGGTTTGGCTGATTTCCAGATCCGCCAATTGATCGCAGGCCTGGGCCTAAGCGGAGCGGAAGCCAAAGGAGCAGCTAAGTTGATCAAGAACCTCTACACGATGTTCTGGGAAACGGATGCCGCGATGATCGAGATCAACCCCTTGATCACCACACCAACGGGCGACGTCCTGGCACTCGACGCCAAAGTCTCGTTCGATTCCAACGCGCTTTTCCGTCACCCCGAAATCGTCGCCCTCCGGGATCTCAACGAAGAGGACCCTAAAGAAATCGAGGCTTCGAAGTTCAGTCTTTCCTACATTGCACTGGATGGAAACATCGCCTGCTTGGTGAATGGCGCAGGGCTCGCCATGAGCACCATGGACATCATCAAGCACTTTGGGGGAAATCCTGCCAACTTCCTCGACGTGG
>DKKJ01000112.1 GCA_002455175.1 Opitutaceae bacterium UBA6669 | reverse complement strand
GACGTGTAAGCAGTCGGTCCCGCCCTGTCGTTTTCCCTGCGTTGACGCTGGTGGACAGAACGTCTTGGAGGTCGTCTAGAGCCTGGTAGATAAGACTCCAATAAATACACAGGGCCTTTAAGGCATGTCTTTCAGATTTACTAGGACCGGCGAGTAAGGCGGGGAGGAGAATACTGAGAGAAAAAAGTGCGCCGGTTTTTCCCACTGCCACGCAGGCGGTCTCCCGAGATGACCGGTCACTTTCAGCGAAGCGTAAATCCCGTGCCTGACCGCCGACCAAACCTGAAACACCGAGGTAGGCATCGAGGCAGGCCTGAACCTGGAGCCGAACGTCTAGAGGCTGGTCGCTCACAGCGAAACCAATCAGTGCATAGGCTCGGTTGATAAACGCCAAGGCAGCAAGAATGGCAGTGGCTTCCCCGTGACTACGATGCACGCAGTCTTGCCCTCGCCGGGTTTTGGCGTCGTCCATACACGGGAGATCGTCGAGCAGAAGGGAAGAGAGATGAAAGTACTCCACCGCAGTCGCGAGAGCTAAACCCGTCTCATGCTCGATCCCGTGGGCTTGAGTCACGCCCAAGATCAGTCGAGCCCGAGTCAACTTTCCCGGTTGGTTTGCAACGGAAAGGATGGCCGCCCGCAGGTGAGGCTCGGTAGAGTGTCCAACCGGAGCATTTTCCGCCAGTGCAGTCGCGATCCAAGCACCGACTTCGTTCGACCAAAATGATGTGCGAGACTCGGCTTTCATAGTGAGCCCTCCTTGTAGGTGGCCTGCAGATGGGCGCGCACATGGACGATAGGGTCTACCTTCAGCAGGCCCATGAGACGGATAATCGGAAGTCCGAATTCGCGAGTGTCGATGGGGACGTCACCGTCGATCACATAACGACTGTCCTGCCGGGCGATCGCGAGTGGGAAGCGCACGCTCCGGGTGACGCCATGCAGGGTCAGTTGTCCTTCGGCTACTGCGGCACCTTCGGGCGAATTTTCCAGACGGGTGAAAACAAATGACCCATCAGGAAATTCGTCCGTGTGTTGCCATGTGTGCATCGCCTTGTCTCGGCCCTCCTTCCCGGTCAACACGTCACGAAAATGAAATGTGAGGCGAGCGCTGACGATTTCGCCTTGGTCGTTTACCTGAATGTCAGACTCATACGTGGTGAGCTTGCCCACGAAAGAGTCCATCGTGGCTTTGACGGCAATTTCGATGCGAGAGAGCGAGCGATCTACGGACAAGTGCTTTGCCTCAGACCGGGCCAGCGGGGCGAGTGCGAGACTCAAAAATAGAAGCAGCGGGGAGAAGCGCATGCTCCTTTTGTATCATGGGGAGATGAACCGCTCATGAATCCAAGATGAATTTTTGTTCATCCAGGAGAGGTGTTTAAGAGCGTGCCTAAGTCTGAGCAGCAGCAGCTGAGACCTCAGTGCTTGATAAGGGGGTAGCCGGCCGCCCCCCCTCTATCTACGTGGCAGCTGCGGCCTAAACGTTCACCGCTACGCGCCGACCCGAGCGCATGGCTTCATAGATGGCATCAATGATAACCATGTCGCGACGCCCCATGGCTGCTCCCACGATAGATTCGCGCTTATCCCGCACGCAAAGGGCGAAGTCATCCATCTGTGCCGCTTGTTGGTTGGCAATCGGAGTGATCTCNNAGCGGGCCTTTGTGGGTTCTTCCTTTGATGCCTTGATACGAGTGCGCGGGTTCGAGCTCGATCCACCCTTTATCGCCTTTCGCACGGAATTTTCCGATACGATCCGCGTAAGTCGTGACCAGCTCTGCTTTGGCGCCGTTCGAAAATTCTAACGTGTAATCGAGGCCTTCCTCCACGTCTTCAAAAATCTCCGGACGAGTCTTAGGATGCTCCTTGGCGGTGACCGCGATGCACCGCGCATTTCCGGCGGCCATACAAGCGGCTTGTACGGAATACACGCCCATGTCCATCAACGGACCACCTCCTGACAGTTTGTGCTCCGCGCGCCAGACTTTTCTGGCCATGCGAAAACCGTTTCCACCCGACATCTTCATGAATGTGCCGAAATCTTTTTCCACGGCTAATCGCTTGAGTTCCTGGGTGTGGGGCTCGAAGTGCAGTCGATATCCGATGGAAAGCCGAACGTTGGCCTTTTGACAGGCGGCAATCATGGTGTCGCACTCGGCGGCAGTCATGGCCATGGGCTTCTCGCAGATCACGTGTTTGCCCGCTTTCGCGGCAGCGATGGTGTGAGGAGCGTGAAGTGAGTTAGGGGTGACCACGTAGACGATGTCGATGTCGCGATTGTCCGCCATGCGTTGCATCGAGGTGTAGTCATAAATATTTTTTTCGGAAAAACCGTAGTCCTTGGCCCACTGCTGGCCCTTCTCTTTGGATCCGGTGATCACGCCAGCGAGGTAGCAATGCTCTGTGACTTTCAGGGCGGGGCCTAATTGGCCTCGGGAGTAGTTACCCAAGCCACATAAGGCGATGCCCAGTTTCTTTGATCGATCAACTTGCGCCCAACTTGCCCCGGGCAAAGTCAGGGCAGCGGCTCCGAGAGCGAGACGACCAACAAAGTGACGACGAGACAGAGAAGTGTTGGGCAGGGTATTCATAGGAGGAAGATTCGCCCACGCTGGAGGGTTCAGGTACGGCCTGCAAGCGTTGTCGGCCTGGGGGAGGTTTAGCCCTGATGGTACCTAGAAAACCCCGTGTGCGTTGAGGAGGAGGTACGGGAAGTGTCCGTGGTCAGATCAAAACCTGAATGACTCCCCGAGCGTTGCGTTTCCTGTTGGCTCATGTTGGGAATTCCTGATGAGCAAGTTTCGTTATCTCCTGGGTCGACTCATGAAACAATTGTGGGTTCGCCCCACGATCATGAGTTTGCTTGCGATAGGGTGGGTCACCCTGGCTTACGGCATCCAATATGTCACTAACGACACGTGGCCGTTTGATATCGAGAAGGCGACGCTGACCAACTTGTTTGCGATCTTGGCTTCCTCGATGCTTACGGTGGCAACCTTTGCTGTTTCTGCATTGGTCGCGGCGTTTTCTGGGGTATCCAGCAGCAGCACTCCCAGAGCACGTGTATTAGTCATGGCGGATACCACGGCGCAGACGGCACTGGCGAGTTTTGTGGGTGCCTTTATCTACGCGGTCGTGGCCTTGGTTGCTCTCAGCACGCTCAGCTATGGAACGGTGGGACGATTTGGGCTCTTTGTAGGATTCGTCATCGCGGTTTCGTTTGTGCTCATGTCGTTCCTGCGGTGGGTCGCCCTGGTTTCCAACCTGGGTGGTCTCGACGACACGATTGATCGTGCGGAGAAGGCTGCTTTGGAGGTTTTTTCCTCGCCGGCCGCAATCGGCGGGATCGGTGGGCGGGAATACGGTGACGACGTCTCCATGCCGACGGGGCTCGACTTCATGGCATTGCGAATCGGTTATTTGTGCCATGTGGATACGACTGCGCTCAACGAATTGGCGGAGCGGTTGAACGCTACGATTTGGTTGCGGGTTCGGCCAGGGGCGTTCGTAGACACTGCGAGGCAATTGGTGACGGTCGTCGGAGTTGATCGGCTCGATGAGGAAGATGAAGCGCGACTGCGTGATGCCTTTACGATTCAGCCTTCACGAGATTTGAGCGTCGATCCTCGGTTTGCCCTGATCGTTTTGTCTGAAATTGCCGATCGTTCTCTCTCTGCATCCACGAATGACACGGGGACATCCATCCGCGTATTAGGAGTCCAGCTTCGACTGTTTGCTCGCTGGGTAGAAACACGGCGCCTGGTCGAGGAAGGGGAGGTCGAGTTTCCGCACGTGAACGTTCCGCGGTTGGCCGTGAGCGATCTGCTCGATGACGCATTTATGGCGACCGCCCGAAGCGGTGCTCCGTATGTCGAGGTCGCATTGCGACTGCAGAAGTGCTTTCGGACGCTGGCACTCCTAGGGCGGGAGGATCTGCGTCACGCCGCGGTGTTTCAGGCCGAACTGGCGTTGGCTCAGGCTTTGGAGAAAATTTCACTGGATCACTATCGCAAGCGACTGTTGGCGGTTGCTGGGCAGGCGTCTTGACGGGGAGGCGTCGGCTCCAGTAGGGAAGCGCGCTCCGATTATGAGCAAACCCGCTTGTCCTAGTTGCAGCCTGGAAGAGATCCTAAGCCATCCTGGTCATTGGGAGTGTGCCACGTGTGGGCACGAGTGGCCTAAAGAGGCGGCACCCGAGGCCGTCCGGATGGTCAAAGATGCTCACGGAAATGTCCTCGCTGACGGAGACTCTGTTGTCCTCATCAAAGATTTGAAGCTCCGCGGCTCCTCTGGCGTGCTCAAGCAGGGGTCGAGGGCGAAAGCGATCCGTCTCGTCGACGGGGATCATGAAATCGATTGTAAGATCGACGGCGTGTCCTTGGCGCTCAAAGCTTGTTTTGTGAAAAAGGGATAGCGGCCGAGGGTATTAAGTGGGACCTCATCTTCGCAGCACGGACGTCCGTCCTGGAAGGAACGGGCAGGACTGTCCATTTGGCGAACCGAATAGGGGAACGGTGTCTCTACTCCTCGCGTTTCTCTCCACACGCGCGACAAAAGGGACGCGTGTCACGCTCGGCTTCAGTGGAAGGGTCGCACCTCCACAGGAGCCCGGCAAGCGATCGCGGCTTTGCGTCCCCAGTCTAAAGCCTCGTCGAGTGTGGCAGTATCCAGCACCCACAGACCGCCGATGTGTTCACGATGATTGAGGTAGGGACCGTGACTGAGAGCGACCGATCCATCTGCTTGAGCACGCAGCGAGTGCGCCCGGTCGACGGGATAGAGTCCGCCGACAAAGTGCCTCACCCCAGCGGCAATCATCTCGTCGTTGAGCTCGTCAATGGCTCGATCCATCGCCGAATCCTCCATGAGAGTGGGGTCGTAGTCAGTAGGGTGGTAGAGGCTGACCAGAAATTTAGGCATGAGAATTTTTGATTTTGCGGAGGAGAAACTCTGACCTTTGGGACTGACATAGTTAAACGAACGAATCGTTTGGTTTTGGACACAGAAAAGAGGAGGAGCCGCGGAGGATTTATTTTTATCGATACTTAGAGACGTCGATTTGTCTCCTCCATGAGAGGAGTGTGCTGGCTAAGGACAAGGGAGTTGACGGCTTTGGTATGCTACTGCTCTTTTGAAAAGCATGGGTCCTCACTCCGCACAGCCTTACCGCCCACTCATTAAGTGGGTGACCTGGGTGTGCGTGGGTTTGGTCCTGTCGCTGAATATCCTCGCAGTTAGTCCGGAGCTGCACGCGTTTTTGCACGGCCACGCCGTTGAAGCGCCTTCGGATCATATCGTGTCGCCGGGGTGCAGCCATGGTGCTTGCCAGGAGTCATCGGCACCCGGTGCCGAGACTGCTGATGCCATGGTGTGGGACGATGGCGGTTGCGTAGTCACCTTGTTTTCTCATGGAGTTCTCGTGATGCTCGATGTGCCGGCTCTGCTGGTGGTCGAGTGGAAAGAGGAAGCGAGCGTAGCCTGTGCGCTGGACGCACGGCTTCGGGGGACACGTCGTTCGCTGCATCCCCTGTCGCACGCCCCTCCACACGTTTAGGTTGGCGATTCAAATTCGGCAATCTGCACGTCTAGGGATGGCTACACGTTGAGGAAGCGTTTCGGCGCAACTCAAACGGTCGATTGACCGTTCCCCGCGGCGCGCTCCGAAGTCTTGGCGTTCACTCTGCTCGCAGAACCAGAATCGCTGAGTTGGGTGCGTCGAGGTCTTAGACGTTCCCGAAGTTCCCGTGCCGCGACGAACACGCTGCATGGGCACAAACAAACAACCTGGTTGGGTCTTCTGCCTAAGCGGAGGCTCATAAAACGAAATTATGTATGAACAAAAGACGTCTTTATTATTCGGCCTGCTCTCTGAGCGTCCTGGTGCTTTCGGGCGCCCTTGCCCCTGCCGCTCCGGCGACAAACTCGGATCCGGTGGCACTCGAAACCGTAGAGGTTCTGGGTTCGCGTGAACAGGCTTACCGTGCGACCGTAGCACCGCAGACCAACAAGTCGGATACGCCGCTCCAACAGATTCCGTTTTCTGTGCAAGTCGTCACGCGGGAGTTGATCGCGGACCGCGGCGCACTGACGTTGGGCGAAGCGTTGCGGTACACGCCGGGGCTGGCGCCACAGGTGGGTTTTAGCAACTCGAACGATCGCTTCACGATTCGAGGCTTCACTACGCCTTTCAGCTACACCAACGGATTTCGACGGAGCGGTTATTCCGTCGACACTCAGTTGGCGAATCTTGAGCAGATCGAGATTCTGAAGGGGTCCGCTTCAGCGCTTTATGGTCGGGCGGAGCCGAGTGGAATTGTCAATATCGTGACTAAGAAGCCGCAGCGAGACGCGTTTACCGAGATCAGTGTGCTCGCGGGTGACTTTGAAGCGTTCCGAGCTGCGATCGATACCAATCAACCGCTAGGCGACGCGTTCGGTTTTCGTCTCAATGCTTCGTTTGATGATCGGGGAAGTTATCGTGACCTTGTTGAATCCCAGTCCCGGTTTGTTGCCCCGGTGATGAGTTGGAGTCCGACCGATGCGACTACGGTATCGCTAGAATGGGAGTACTCAGAACTCAGAAGCTTTCCCGATCGGGGATTCGGCAACAGCGCGTTATTCTTGCAGGCACCCCGTCATCGTCAGTTTGCGGGTGCGGATGCCTCGCTCGAGCGTGACGGAGGATCCGTTACTCTTTCGGTTGATCATCGCTTGAGTGACCGCTTTTCGCTACGGGTGGCGGGGCAGCATTCAACGTTTGAGATCAATGCGTTGATCTACAACGCAGGTTTCCCCGCGNNTCGTGGTGCCCAACGATACCTATGATAAGCAGCGCAACACCACGGGCCAGGTGGAGCTTTACGCTCGTTTCAAGACCGGTGAGTGGGGCCACCAAGGTCTCCTGGGACTAGAACAAGGCGAAGACTATTGGGATTATCTGTTTCTCCGCACCGCTACCGTTTCGTTCGATTTCAACAATCCCGAGGTGCCTGGGCCGGCGACAGGGCCATTTTCCGTGAATTTCGGTGGCCAGGAAAAGGCTCGGGCCAGCGCAGCATACTTTCAGAATGAGATGGCGCGCGGATCCTGGCGTTTCTTGATAGGGGGGCGGTATGATTGGAGCGAGGCGAGTGTTTATTCGTACGGCTTTGGCGCTCCATCCTTCAACGAGCGCTCTGA
>DKKJ01000322.1 GCA_002455175.1 Opitutaceae bacterium UBA6669 | reverse complement strand
CCTGCGTCGCTTGCTCGTGCGCTTTACGGGTCGGCCTTTCACCGCCTTCATCTCCGGCACCGGCATCACCGTCCTTGCGCAGTCTTCGAGCGCTACCACCCTCGCCACCATCGGATTCGTCAGCGCAGGCATCCTCACCTTTTCCCAAGCCATCGGCGTTGTCATGGGTGCCAGTCTGGGTACGACCAGCACAGGATGGTTGATCTCTCTAGTCGGGATTAAATTTGGCATCGGCAAACTTGCCTTCCCACTGGTCGGACTCGGCGCGCTGGCCCGCCTGATCTCCCACGGGCGCAACGCCGCCATCGCTCTGGCCGTGGCTGGCTTGCNNCTCTCGGCGTCGTTCGACGCCAGTCAACTTCCGCCCGCCACCTGGACGGGTCGCATTCTCCTCGTAGGTATCGGTATTGTGCTAACGGTCGTCACGCAATCGTCAGCCGCCGCGGTTGCCGCCACGTTGGCAGCCTTCCACGCTGGGGTCATCGACCTCGCCCAAGGCGCATCGCTTGTCATTGGAGCAAGCATCGGCACCACCTCCACGTCAGCGCTCGCCGCGATTGGCGCGACAACCTCTGCAAGACGCACAGCGTTAGCCCATATCCTCTTTAGCGTGACTGCCGGGACCCTCGCGTTCCTTCTTCTACCTCTGGTTATCTGGGGCCTACGGGAAGCGGATCAGCGCTTCGGCTTCCATCCGGGAGCGGTGATCCTCGCAGCGTTTCACTCAGCCTTCACCCTTCTCACCGCACTCCTCATCCTACCCGGCGTCAATAGCTTCGGCGCCATCGTCAAACGTCTCATCCCAGAGCGTGGTCCCATACTCACGCGCCACCTGGACGCGTCGCTGGTGGAAATCCCTGAAGTCGCGATCGAAGCCGTCCGCCGCACGCTGATGGAAATCTCCGCGGAGATTCTCGACGAGATTGACCGTGGGCTTCGCGGCAAGGTCACGCCCGCCCGCGTGGCCCGCATCGATACCGCCTTGGAGGCATTACGCGAAACCCGCCANNAACCCCGCCGTTTCTTCGGCACCGTGGTCTTCTCCACCTCTACCCCAGCGCAACTCAATGCCCGTGTTTCGATCATTCACGCCCTCGACCACCTAAACCAACTAGCGATGGTGGTTAAAACGAATTTCAATCCTACCCTCCTCAACGGAGAAATCCGTCTCCAGAAGCCAAAAGAGACTGTACTGGAAATGGTGGCGATCACCACCGCTGCAGTGCGAGAACAAGCGCCCGCCGCACAGCGTCACAAACTGCAAACGCTCTCACTGACCCTCGCCGAAAATCGCCGCACGGCTCGCGCCGCTCTCCTCGAAGAAAGCGCTGAAGGCAAAGTGGAGCCAGGCGACGCGTTGCAAACCCTCGACGGGCTCCGCTGGTTGGACGCGGTGGGCTACCATACCTGGCGGGCCGTTCACCACCTCAGTAGTGACACTAACGATACTGAGGAGAAAAACGAAGCCACGCGCACCCCTAGCGAATTCATGGCGGACTAATACGTCGGATACACCCCAAAAATTCCTTCTTCGCGGGAGGAGCGTGCTTCGGAAGCTGTCTCAGAAGATGATTAGCTAACGAAATTCAGAAAATCGAAATGAGGAAAACACTGGGAGGGACGCGGTCTCTNNCGTCCGGGGATCGCGTGATGCACACCACGCCGGCTAGTCCACATAAACGCAGTGCCTGCCAGGACAAACCCGGCCACGGGGGACCGTGAGCCCTCCCACTCCGACTCGCCAAGTGGCGAGGTTCTGAGACCACCTCTTCGTCATGCCTTACCTTGACATCCATTTTCCTCGCATGGAATTGCTTTAGGCGGAATCCGGACTCCGCCGCGTTTGGAGTCCTTTGCTTAAGGCAGTCCGAAAATTTCCGCGCCGCTTAAGGAGGTACTCTTTACCTAGATCCCCGTCACACATGCCCCCGTCAATGCCTCAGACGGGCTAAAGCCCGAACTCCTAACTCAGACCCCACCCCATCGCTTTCTCTCGGACCCTTTCTGAATCCCACCTTGCCGTCTGAGCAAGACTGACGACCCTTCAAGGCATGCAATTCAACGAACTGATTGAACGCATTTCCGCTTTCGTGCCCCGTCTCCTCGGTGCGCTGCCTCTAGCGCTCGCGATCATGCTGGGCTGTTTTCTTCTCAATCTCCTCGTCTCGCGCGCGCTGGTCGTACTCGCGCGCCGCACACACCTCACCGAAATGGACGTGCGCCCGATTCGCCGGGTGCTGCGTTGGGTGATTCGCCTGCTGAGTGCGATTTTGATTCTCAGTGTGTTCGGCTTCGAAATCGGCGGCCTGTGGGCGATGCTCTCCACTATTCTCGGTCTCGTAGCCATTGGTTTCGTGGCAGTGTGGAGTTTAATCAGCCACACCTCGGCGAGCATGCTCATTCTCCTGCTGCAGCCGTTTCAGATGGGCGACGATCTGGAGTTTCCCGGAGAACCCGTGAAAGGCCGCGCGGTGGACTTCAACTTCTTCTTCACGACCTTGGTCGATCACGAAGGCCGCCTGTATCAGATTCCCAACAACCTCTTTTTCCAAAAGACCCTCTTCCGACGGAAAAACCAACGTATCATCAGCCTAGCCGCACAGTTCAATTCCGGCAAACCCCTCGACGTCGAACTCCCTCCCGCACCCACAAGCGCACTGCCCGCCAAGGCCAATCCCAACGACCCGCAGTCCGCCTCCCCCAACATGACGTCGCCCGACCCAGGTAGTATCACTCCATCCGCACCGCGACGGTGACCTCACCTAAACTTCGGTCGTTATTTTTTGCGCTCCCAAGCTTCGGAGAAGTCACTTTACTAGGTATCGTCTAGATTTGCTGATCGAAGCTCGGAGCGCCCCAACCAATAGCAGGCGAGTGCCGCAGGAATTTTAAGAATCTTCAGTTCCATATCGCCTTCCTTCAGCTCCAACACACCAAAGTCGGCGAGTGACCTAGTGATTACATAGCCACGCTTCACTGCTTTGCTCACACAAAATTCACGCAATCCCCTCAATTCGCCGGGGCCAGTATTTTGCCCGCGATATTTTACCTCGAAAGGAACCAAGCGGCCTTGCACATCAGCGACAATGTCGACCTCGCACTCTCGCTTTCCTCGCCAGTAGGCAAACGTGACGTTTTGCGCATAAAGTCGCGTGAAAACGTGCTTAAAGAAGGCTGTTTCCACAGTTTGCCCAAGCAACGTCGCGTTTTCGAGGAGCGTTCTCCCCTTGGACAATACACTTGGGCCAATCGCTGCATCTGCTAGGTAAATTTTATGTCGGCCGCGAAGTACCTCCTTCCCGTAACCTAGCGGCGGAAGCTTATGGATGAGATGGACCGCTTTGAGCAGCGCGATAAAGTTGGTCGCGGTGGGCTTTTTAACCGCGAGGTTTTGACACAAAGCCTGCATATCTAACAGCCCTCCGTCATGGAGACAAAGATACAGAAACGTGTGCTCCAGTTCGACGACACGACGCACACCGAANNCGACGATATCTTCTCGAAGCAGCTTCTGCGCCCATGTCACCGTCGGAGCCAGTGCACATTGGGGAAAACCTCCTCGCTGAAGATATTCGTGGAAGTGAAGCGCGAGCGGCTCTGCGGCTTCAGCTACTCGCGCGAAATCTCCCTCGGACCAATCAAACAGATGAGTGAGCGAAAGGAGCTCCGGAAGAGCTGGCTCAGGCTGTTTTTGAATACGCAGGAACTCATAGAATGATAATGTGGCGAGTCGAATCGTATGCCATCGCCCCACTCCACTCTCCTGATGCTCCGTGACGAGGGGNNCCCGTCAAAGCAAGGCGACGCTCTTTCTGAAAATCAACCTGGTGCTTCACCCAAGTCTGCCACTCTGGAAGAAACTGGATTTCATCAATGAAGATGTACTCCAACCCATCAGAGCGTGCTTCGGTCGCGCGCCATAGCTTCAGAACTGCATCCAACCCGACCAGCTTAAGCATGGGATGATCGAACGTGATATAGAGCACATTGCGTACAGGTACCCCGCCGGAGATCAACGACTCGATCGCCTGAAGGAACAGCGTGGTCTTTCCAATCTGCCTCGCTCCGCTCAGTAAAACCGCTCGGGGTGCCGGCGGATTCGTAAGCCACAACTCCAGCTCGTCAAAAGCCGCCCGTCGCCACGACGGCAGGTCAGGAATACGGTCTCTACGCCACCAAGGATTCATCTCCCGTAAGATAGCAATTAACTCAGAATCGGGCGCGATCATCACCAAATCATGCCAATATTACATTTTTAGTAAAGTATACTTCCCTTAATTCCCACATTTAAGACGGCAACCGGTGCCCAAGGTTAAGTCGATATTAAATACAAAGAAAAGCAATAATCTGCGGCAGGCTACTTATCTACCGCCCTGCAGGAGGGTTAAAACCTTTATCGCCTCTGCCAACTTCCGCTCAGCATCGTCGAACGTCAAAAACCGGGCTCCGAGCAATTTCGCGACTCCAATGTTCAGGCGAGAGATTGCTGCCACACTGTTAACCAGGTCTAGCGAAGGGAGGCCGAGATCTCTGCGTTTGTCCGTAGATATTATATCGAAACGCTCCCATCGCGATACCGATTCCGCCGCTTCACGCCCGAAAAGTCCGGTTTGTTTCCAAATCGAGCCGAGGCCCAATGAGTCGTTCTCGAACGCTACCGCTAAATTAAGCCCGCCCGCGTCAACTAAATCCCCGATAATTTTCTCGTACAACTCGGGGATGAAGAAGAGCGTCCCATAATCCGCCTGATAGTGCATTAAGATCGAATCAATTTCCGCCTCGATATAATACGCTACGATAACAGAGACGCCCACGACACAAGGCATCTCCCGTTCGGGCGTTTCAGCGGGGACGGGATCGGAGGCAATCACTCTGGCTTTATTTTGTGGCGGCTTTTAGAATCCGAGGTCGAGCGCGCCTTGCTTCTCAGGAAGCGGGCCGTGCGTCGGGTCAAGCGGCTTGAAATCGGCCGTCACTGCAGTCCGCTGCTTGATAACGAGGCGCGCAAGCTGCGGCGTGCTCGCCTCGGCAATCTCGGCTTCCGACGCCTCCGTGAGAATGTAACGCTCATGTCCGACCGCTTTTATCAANNACTCTCTGCCTTGCCCTTGGTCAGCAAGGCGATGATCAGGGCTAGCGGGCGAAGCTCCTGAAACGTGGGACTTCGCTCAGACATAACCGGGCTAGCCCGATCAGCAATCGCTTCCAGTCGATCGCGCGAACCGGTGACGAGTGGACGCCCGCAGGTCTTGCATCGCAAACCGTCATAGGATCGCCGACACTCCGTACACCAATTCAGAAAATAGCGCGTTTCGTAGAGCGGAAATTTAGTGGCGTGGAGAACGCGATCATTGGTTCCTGCCCGCAACGCCGCAAAGAGATCATCGTAACTGGGCTCAATCTCCAAAACGGTGTATTCTCGACCCAAGTTTTCCAGAGAGTGCGCGTCCGAGCAGGAGAAGAGCGCCAACGAATCCAGGCTAGAAACGCGTCGACACATAGGTGGAGTCGAAGTGAGACCAGTCTCAACCGCTAAAATTTCAGCCGTCAGATCAACGTAGATATCCTGCAATGACGCCTCGCCGCCCACCGTACCCAGATCTGAAAACCACGGATTCATCACATGCGCTGGAGCGAAGTGGCAACCGGGTCCACCCTCCAACGTCTTCTCCAAAAGCTGTAGCGGACTCACGTTCACCGTGGGCCGCCCCTCCGAAAGATCACCATGCTTGCGAAGGTCTTCAGCAAACATGCGCACACGCTCAAACGATGGGAAATAAACCAAGTGATGCAGGCCGAGAAATTTAGTGCGCGGAGACGGCAGACAGTCGATCTCCGTGCTTAATACCAAGCGCAAAGGCCGCCGCAGTTTTTCCGGTAGCCGACTCCACACCCGTTCCTCCACGTCTGCTGCGAGCTTCAAGAGTCCGGGTTCCCCAGCCTCCGTACCTGCTTCAATCTCCCGGAGCCAATCCGATTGCAGGCAATCACCCGTCCCAATCAGATTAAGTCCCTTAGACAATGCCCAGGTCGCAATATTCTCTAATGTCATCGCCGGCGAGACGCCTGTGGAGTAACGGGAATGAAGGTGAAGATCGGCTGCAAACCGCATCCGGTAGAGATGCTCATCCTGCCACCTCAACGCAAGAACCCCACACAACTTCCGTCCACTCTCACCTCCGCGCTAACCCACCCCTTCTGAACACTATCCTCCTGCGTGCTCACCACATGGGGTTCCGAATTCAAGCGGTTCCGCCCACTCCCTGGGAACGCCGACATCCCCGCCGGCTCCGTTCTCCGCAAACTCACCGACGCAGATACAGCTCAAGCCATGGCCAACTCATGTCGTAGAACCCGGCACTCGACGTGTGCGTAAGTTCTGGATACCACGACAACGATTTAATTGAAGGGATCCGATCAAAGGTCGCGCGAATCGTCGCGGCCGGGCAAACCTCGTCCTTTCCCCCCGCTNNGCTGCCGTGCGCATGTCACAAAGGAAGGGCACATGCGCCACTACAGCCTTCACCCTGGAATCGAGAGAGCCGACCGCCAGAGCGATACCACCACCCTGACTCGTTCCAACCAAAGCGATGCGGTCATGCGCGATTTCCGAGCGCGACATGAGAAAGTCGATAGCGCGCACGACGTCAGCATACGCGCCTTGATAGTACGCACCTTCGGGTCGCTCGAGACGCCAGGTTAACTTGTCTGGGCCATCGATCTTCCAAAGCTGGGCGGAGGGACCTTGCGATCGCGGAAAAACCTGAAGAACAGCATATCCACGCTGGCACTCTCCAAGCATAGCCCCCTGCTGGGTTCCGCTATAGCCAGGAACCGAGATGATCGCGGGCAAGGGACGCGGCGGAGAGTCGCCTAGGATCGGCAGCGCGAGGAGCGCCTTGAACGGCACACCGCCCAGCCCGCGCAAAGTAACTCGATACGTCTTGTACGGCAGAGGTTCGTTCGCCGGCTCAACCACCGCCTCCATCGGCTCTCTGGCAAGGGCTTCAAAGGTTCGTTTCCAGAATGTGGCGATCTCCTGTCCGCACCCCACCGAGGTCAGCCCTCCGAGCAGGACAGCAACGAGAAACATCCACCGACTCCATGAAGGAAAGGTAATCATCGCTAAGCTCCTGGTTGAGTAAATCGTCACTTGAACCGAATTCTATCCTCCGTGGGTTGCGAATAACGCATGCGACCCGAGTGTTCCTTTGTCTGCGATTGCGTCACAGCTGAGGCGACAAAAAAGAAGAAAATCTTTCTTTGGCTGTTTTTTCAGACTCGTTCGTCTTGTTCGCCGGCCGTACGCACTCCCGCATCCCGTAGGAACGAACGGCGCCGCATGACACCTTCTCCGTCCTCCAGCTNNTCAAGGGAAGTCCCGCGCTCCGCCTCGTGTATTCTATCCCTCCTCGTCTTTGCGATCGCGACGCTCTCAACGCTTCCCTGCGCTTCCGCCGCCCAAGCCGAACGGAAGTCGTTCGACATCCCTTCAGGCGAGGCTCGCGCTACTCTACGTCAATACTCTGCCCAGTCGGGTGAACAAATCCTCTTCGCCGACGCAGCTGCAGCAGGTGCTCGCACCAATGCCGTTCGCGGTAGTTATACGTCACGGGAAGCGCTCGACCGCCTCTTGGTCAACACCGGCCTGATAGCCTTACACGACGAGCAAACCGGCGCGATCGCCATACGCCGCGCAAAAGCGTCAGATAATAAAGATGCGAAGCCTTTGCGCACCGGACTCGACCGATCCGAAGCCGCACAGACCGCCGCCCCGTTAGCAACGGCGGCAGACGGCGAGTCGCTCGATATGAATGCCTTCGAGGTAACGGCGACGGCCGGGCGCGGCTATGTAGCCCGCAATACCGAGGGCGGACTCCGCGCCCACCAGCCGATTTTCAAAATGCCCCAGGGAATCACCGTGCTGACGCGCGACTTCATTGATGATCTTGGGTATTCAAACTCCTCTGACATCATGCGATTTGGTGGGGCCGCTAATTTTTTTCAGGGCGAATCTATCGCCATTCGCGGCGCACGCGTGAGCAACCCCGGTGTCGACGGCAGCCCGGACTCCCAGCCGTTCGTGGACAATGTCTTCATCGACTCGTATGAAGTCATCAAGGGTCCGATCGGCGGTTCCATCAATCGCAACACCAAACGTCCCCTACGTGCCCCCGCACGCACCGTCACGGTTAAAGCCGACGAGTACGGAATGTATCGCGGGGAATTCGACTTCACCGGACCCTTTGCCACTCTCGGTGACGGTACTTTCAGTTACCGCTTAGTCGGAGCGTACCAGGACGGCGAAACCTTTCTCAAACTCCGCGACGACAAGCGCGCCGTGATACACCCAACCGTTCAGTACGAATACAAGAAGAGCACGATCCTGCGTCTCGGTATCGACCAGGTCTTTCTGCGCCGCCAGCCAAACGCCAACAACTTCGTCACGCCTGAGGGTAAACTCTTCACCGGCGCAGGCCGTGATGAAGGCTACTTCGCAGCCGGCGGTATGGAAGACTTCGAGCGGATCGGCGGCCGTTTGACTTTNNATCGCTTCGCCGAGGATTGGGACATCGAGGCCGAGGTCGATGCGCACAGTTGGAAGCGTTATGGCATCGCTCTGCTCAACGCAGGCGGCGTCAATTGGCGCGATCGCACGGTCGGATTTATCAGTCGCCAAAATTCCGCAGACTACGACGTCGCCAACAGTCGTATCAACGCCATCGGTCGCTATCGAATCGGACCGACGATCCAGCAGACGCAGTTTGGTTTTCGCACCGGCGTAAACGTCGCCGAGCAACGCTACTGGGCTTGCGGCCAGGCCTTTCGTCGTTCAATCGACGACCCGCAAATGGAGACGGTGGTCCTTCCCGCCCGTCGGTCGATTCCCCAGCCTGCCGCCGCCGGAGATCGCGTGACGATCAACACGATGAGNNATGAGTACGTCGCTGCGCCACTCGATCGACCTATTTGACGAACGTCTCTACCTGGTCGGAAGCATCAGCTATGGCGGCAGCGATACCGTGACGCGCACCAACATCGCCAGCTCTACGGCCCCAGTCACTACACAGCGCGCTTACAATTGGCCCTACACCTATTCGGCGTCCTATAAGGTTTTCGAGTTCCTTTCGGTTTACGTCACGCAGTCACGATCTTTTGGTCGCCAGTACCAACGCGACATCAATGGCAACACTCTGCCTGACCAAGTCACGACCGGACGCGACGGTGGCTTCAAGCTCCGCTTTCGAGATGGCAAATTCACCGCTTCCTTCGCGTTTTTCGATACCGAGACAACCAATCAGGCCGTTTTCGTCGGTGTGACTCCTCAGGGCGTTTCGTACTCCGCTCCGGCCGGCACCACCCGACAGAAGGGTGCTGAAGGAGACATTTCCGCTGCAATCACGGACAACTGGCAGCTCATGGCCACTTGGTACAAGGGTGAGACCAAAGACGTCAACGGCGTGCGTTTCGCCAACTCCTATACGGGTTCATGGAGTGCATTTACCCGCTACGATTTCACCGTGCCGGCCTTGCGCGGATTCTCTATCGGCGGTGGCGGCTCGCGAATCAACGGCCGTATTGTCGCCACCAGCGGCGTCACGTTTCCAGTCGGTTACGTTGTTCCACGCTTCATCACGCTCGATCCCGAGATACTAGTAAACGTTTTCGCCACCTACAAATGGCGAAATTGGACCTTTCGAGCGAACGTGGAGAACGTCCTCGACAAGGCATTTCCTATGGGAGCGCAAAATGCTTGGATCGTCGATCCGAGTGCTCCGCGTACGCTCTCCCTCTCAGTGGGGATGACGTTCTAAAACCCCCTGCACCACGGAGACTCTCGCTCGTTGCGTTCTGAGATTATGACTACGATTTCTGGCAATACTCCATCCCGACGAACCTTTCTGAAACACTCGGCTCGGGCGTTGGCGACCGCGCCAGTCATCGGCGCATCATTAGTGGGTTTCGGCGCCGGCAGCACTAGCCCGGCTTCCGCCGCCGAAGCCGTTCCGATCGCACCCGAGAGTTATCCTTCGTGGATTGAAGCAGACGGAACACTCCGAGTAGAGGTTTCCGCTCCGCAGATAGTCCTTCCGATGGGCCTCCAGCCCTCGATGCTCTGCACACGGTCGGGCGCTTTGATTGTTCAAGGACACATTCCGCAAAAGCCTTTTCCGTCACCGCGCATCCACTACGCGGCAGCGTTGGTTACGGTGATTTCACGTGACGCCGGTGCCACGTGGACTCGGCTCCCCAACAAACCAGGCGACAATGGCCTGAATCTTGAGGGAGGCATGATTCAACTGCGCGACGGCACCATTCTCGCGCTCGACAGTTATGTTACACCTGGTGCGAAAGCGGGAACTGGCCTGGGGCTGCTCGGCGTCTCTCAGGACGACTGGCAGACGCTCGCGGACCCCATTGAAATCGGCTTCGAGCTTCCGGGCGTGGATTTTGGTGGTTCGACTGACGACGTCGGTAAGCCCCATGCTGCACAACGCCTACACCGCCGCATCCTCGAGTTACCCGATGGTGACCTCCTAACGACGATCTACGGCTGGTTTCAGGGCGACCGCACCCCGGTGACCTACGTGCCCAGCATGATGAAATCACGCGTCGTGCTCGTCCGCTCCAGCGACCGCGGCCGAACGTGGCGCATGATCAGCGTGGTGGCCGCAGACTCTTCTGTCGGCACGGAAGGATTCGGTGAAGCAGTGCTCACGCGCATCAGCCGTGGGAAACACGAGGGAAGGCTGCTCTGTTTCATGCGGACAGGCCGCGAGCTGTACGAATGCAGTTCCGACGATGACGGTAAGTCGTGGGGAGCTCCTCGCCCACGCGTGATGGCGGGACTCGACGTCCATAAGACTGAATTGTGGGCGGACATGTTTCGACACCTCAAAGCCAACAACGGGCGCCCGCTCGACGAAACAAATCCCGAGGAGTTAAAAGCCGCGGTCGTCGACCCAGACCTGATCGAGTTACGCCGGGGCCTACTGGTCGCTGCCTTCGGTCTCCGTGTGCCACAGAAATCCTGCTGGCCCTATTTTCAGCATCCCTGGAACGGCAACTACCTCGCCTTCAGTTCTGACCAGGGAGCGAGTTGGAGCAATGTGATGCGCGTGACTTCCGGGGTCGACACCACCCACTATATGGCGATCGAGGAAACACCGACCGACAACGAAATTTACATGACCTACGACTTTGGCTCATGGGGACGGAAAGAGCGTGGCATCCGCGGTCGCAAGGTGAAGATCCTCCAAAAATCATGAAGCCCGGCGCCGTTGGACACGGCGACAGAACGAGAAAAGGGGGCACGTTGTTCGACACCGAAAAGTCATGGTTGGCTCGGAGACATCCTCGCGGGTCTGCATGCGCTGGACGCCGCGACGAGACGTTCGTTGCTGCGGCCAATCGACGATTTCATTTCGCGACATTCGGTTTGACTCGGCATACATGAACGCTTTGCCCTTGCTGCGTCGCATCACCACCGTGAGCTCGCCGTCATCCAAACCGATCGTTGCCGCTGAGGAAGATCGTTGGTTTACGGAAGAGGTCCGCCCTCACGAGGCATCGCTGCGAGCGTACTTGCGCTTACGTTTTCCCCGACTGCGAGATCTCGACGATCTCATTCAAGAAACGTATTTCCGAATGGTGCGCGCTCGTCAGCGCGGAAAAATCACCTCGCCAAAATCGCTTCTTTTCACGACCGCCCGTAACGCTGCCTTCGATTTGTTCCGTAGGCAAAACATCGTGTCGATCGAGGGGGTCGCTGACGTCGACGAGGTTTCAACCCGGGCTGATATCGTCGCCGCAAGCGAACTACTCGATCGAAAGCAAGAGCACGATCTGTTGCAGCAGGCCATCCTTCAGCTACCCGATCGTTGCCGCCAAGTGTTGACGCTCCGGAAGATCTATGGGCTCAGTCATCGCGAGATCGCCGAAAAACTTGATATCTCGGTCAACACGGTGAACAACCAGCTCAAGATCGGCGTCGAACGTTGCCGGGCTTTCCTCGTCGCACGAGGGGTCAAAGGAAAGGCTGACTCGTGAGCCAGCCGGCCGACGACACAGACTCCTCGGGCATTCCCCCCTCGATTCGCGCCGAGGCCGCCGATTGGTTGTTGCGGCGCGACGGCGGATTGGCAGAGAGCGACGAGCAAGCACTCGCGGATTGGTTGGAGTCGGACAGTCGACGAGCGCGCGCCTTTGCCGAGATTTCCTCTACCTGGCACGCGCTCGACACGTTGCAGAGCCTCAAAGGCGATGCAGCTTTCGTCGACCCCGACGTGCTTCTCCGGTCAGGCGATTCTGTCGCCGCTCGAAAAAACCCGTCTCGTCGCTTGTCCTGGGCGATCCCTGCACTCGCCGCAGCCGCGGCACTCGCGGTGGGTATCTACGTCTTCCAGCCGGTCGAAAAACCGCAACCCGAGGTCGTCGCCCAGGCCCTATCGTCACCCTTGGGCGGCATGCGCACGGTGGAGCTTCCCGACGGCTCAATTGTTCGCCTCAATACCGATACGCTCGTTGAAGCCGCCTATACCGACGCGGTGCGGCGCGTGCAGATCGTTCGAGGTGAAGCGCACTTTAAAGTCGCCCCTAACCGCGAGCGTCCGTTCATCGTCGAGGCCCAACGCGTGGCCGTCCGCGCAGTCGGAACCGCCTTCAATGTCTGGATGGAAAATGACCGTATCGAGGTCTACGTCTCGGAAGGAAAAGTCTCGGTTACTGCCCCTGAATCATCGTCTCCCGAACAGACCACCGAACTGCACGTCACCCAAGGCGAACGGGTCATTATTCCCCTCGGTCATGCCGTGGCCACCACGCCTAAACCTGTCGTGACGCAACTTCCACCCGACGAGGCCGAACGGGTCCTGGCTTGGCAAGATCGTCGCATCGAATTTGTCGCTACACCCCTGGCCGAGGCGATCGATCAGTTTAATCGCTACACGTCGCACAAACTCTCGATTGCTCCGGACTCGCCCGAATTGCGAGACATTCGCTTTGGCGGAACCTTCCGGCCCGACGCGCAGCAAGCCTTTGTGCGCCTGCTGGAGGCGCATTTCGACATCCGAGCCGAGGTTCGTGACGGGGAGACAATTCTCCACCACGCCCGCTGATGCGCGCGGGGTCGTATTTCCCTCAACGTTGTCTTGGCTGTTCTCCCGGACTCGCTCGTCTTTAAAAGGCCGGTCGCTTCACACCAGCTGAGGCGTAGGTCAGCTGCCATCGCCGTTGTCCGAATACTCCGATCCCTTTCTTCTGTGCCGCATCGCCTTTATCTTTCGTCCTGCGCATTGCACTCGCGGTCCGACTACCGTGCGGAAACCGCTTTTGATCGCAGCGAGCTGTCACCATGAAATCGGTTTTCCCTCGGGCAGCGCTCGCTTGGGTCGCCCCCCTACTCTCGCTCCAAGCACAAATAATTTCGCCGGAAGCGAAAATCCAAGTGCCGCCGGGCTTTTCGGTGACCCGAGTGGCAGCTTCGCCCCTGACCCGTTTTCCCATGATGGCGGCGTTCGATGAGCGCGGGCGACTCTTCGTGGCGGAAAACGCAGGCGTTAATATCGACGCCGCCGAACTGCTCATCAAGAGACCGAGTAGAATCACCTTGCTTGAGGACAGCGATGGGGACGGCACTTTCGATCGCTCCCGGGTATTTGCCGATGGCCTGACTTTCCCTCAAGGTGTCCTCTGGCACAGAAACGCCCTCTACGTGGCGTCACCACCATCCATCTGGCGTTTCACCGACACCGACGACGACGGCCGCGCTGACCGTCGCGAGGAGCTCGTCACAGGCTTCGAATTCACCGGCAATGCAGCGGACGTCCACGGGCCGTTTCTCCATCCGAATGGACGACTCTACTGGACACACGGACGCAAAGGACACGACGTTCGCGCACCCGACGGTAGGTCGATCTCCAAAGGACTGGGCGCACGGATCTGGTCGATGAGGCCGGACGGAAGCGACGTCCAAGTTCATGCGGGCGGCGGGTTGGACAACCCCACGGAGCTCGCCTTCGACCAGGCGGGAAACGTCTTCGGCACCGCCAATCTATTCCACGGTGCTCCCCGCAGCGATGCGGTGGTCCACTGGGTCTACGGAGGCGTTTATCCCCGACTGGATCAGGAGCGCGTCTTGAACGAATTCGTCAGCACGGGAGGCGTCCTGCCCGCCGTGAGCCTACTTGGTCACGTCGCTCCTGCCGGCGCCGCTCTGCTGCAAAGCGATTTTCTCGGCCTCGGAAATCCGGACACCTTCATTTTCGCCGAATTTAACACCCGTCGCATCCTCACCCTTCCGCTCCGCGCGCACGGGTCCACTTTTGTGGGAGAGGCTCGTGTCTTCGCAACATCGGAAACCGATGGAGTGCACTTCACCGATGTGATCGAGGACGCTGACGGCAGTCTCCTCATAGTGGATACGGGAGCCTGGTTCCGAATCGGCTGCCCGACCTCCCGTCTGGCCAGACCCGAAATCCTCGGAGGAATTTACCGCGTCCGGCGTATGGAAATGCCCCATCCTGTGGACCCCCGCGGCGCGGCCTTGGAGTGGGCGAACGCCACGGAGACCGCACTTGCTCAGCGACTCAGCGACGCTCGCGCCACCGTTCGCGAGCGGGCCATCGCTGCACTTGTCGATCGAGGCGATGCCGCCGTCCCTGCCTTAGTCACAGCAAACAAGGATCCTCGCGTTTCCACGAGAACGAACGCGCTTTGGGCGCTCACACGCATCGGAACTCCTGCCGCGCGCGCCGCGGCGCGTCCCGCTTTGCGAGACGACGATCCCACCGTTCGGCAAGTCGCCGCACACAGTACAGGGGTCACGGGTGACAGCGAGTCCGGTCCTACCCTGATTCAACTCCTGCGCGACGCCTCTCCCGCAGTTCGCCGCGAAGCCGCTACTTCTCTTGGACGACTTCGCGAGAAGCGAGCCACGCCTCCGCTGTTCGACGCGATCGCCATCGCCGGAGAGGATCCGTTTTTGTTGCATGCTCTCATTTACGCGCTGATCGAGATTGGCGATGTCGACCTCCTGCGAGAAGCACTCACCCGCTCAACACCGGCGGAAAAGCGAGCGGGTCTCATCGCCCTCGGGCAAATCAGCGGAAGCGCTCCCTCCCCCACTGAAACCTTTGCAGCTCTGCGTTCACCCAATGCCCCTCTACGCACAGCCGCCCTCGCAGCGCTTCGGAACGAAGAAGACTGGGGCACCGAAGCCGCTCGCTTCTTGCAATGGGCGCAAGAGGATCCAGCAGATCCATGGAAAGAGGAAGCCACCGCCCTCGTTTTGCGGAAGCTTCTCGCTCGCGCCGAGGTCCGAGACTGGCTCCGCGCGTACCTGCAGAACAAGCACCGATCAGACGACGGGAAGGTCTCCGCCTTCGTCCCAGCAGTCACGGCCAACCCAGCGCTGTGGGATGACGCCTGGCGAAAGCCGCTCCAGCAAGCAGTTGAGCGCGCCGCGCTTCCCACGGCGCTCGCTGCACTCGAGGTTCTGGCGGCGCACAAAACCGACGAATTCGATCGGTGGGTGCGTGCCCTGGGACAGGATCCAGACCGCTCGCCGTCGCTGCGGTTGGCAGCGCTGCGATATGACGTGCGCCAAGGAGAACCGATTTCGACCCAGACCTTCTCCGCCGTTTCGACACTGCTCGAAAAAACCCCAGCCGCAGACATTCGTATCCGCATCGCTACGACTCTGGGAATCGCAGACCTTTCCCGCGAACAAGCCCTCGCCCTCACCCGTCTCCTCGCTTCTTCCGGACCGCTTGAACTCGCGTCTTGGATCAAGACCCTGCGCAAGGCACCCGCCCAAGCCGAACTTGGCGAGCAAATCGTGGAACAACTCGAGCGAACTCCGGCCCGCTGGTCACTGAAGCCGGAAGCGCTTACCGCGACACTTCGGCGGTTTAGCGATCCCATCTCCGAGCGCGGCAGAGCGTTGATCGAGTCAATAGAAAGGCAATCACTCGAAAAACAAGAGCGTGTGGCCAACCTTGAGAACGACGTTGTCCGAGGAGATCCGCGTAAAGGTAAGGAGCTCTTTCTGAGCGGCAAAGGCACCTGCATCGCCTGCCACCGGATCGCCGACAACGGAGGAATGATCGGCCCAGATCTTTCGCGTATCGGACAAATTCGCAATCGGCGTGATCTTCTCGAATCGATTCTCTTTCCCGATGCCTCGATCGCTCGTGGCTATGAGACCTTCCAAGTCGAGACCAAGGACGGGAAAGTCTTCCAAGGCACACTGCCCCGCGAAGACGCCAACGCGCTCCCGCTCGTTCTGCCCGATGGAACCTCAATATCCCTCCGGCACGGAGACATCCTGCGCGTCGATCCCATCGCCACCTCACTCATGCCAGCCGGACTGGACCGACTCCTTGAACGAGAAGAACTCGCCAACCTCGTTTCCTACCTTCTCAGCCTCCGCTGACGGCCAGCGCGACACCGCACACCAGATTCGCCTATAGGCAGTCCGTTCGACTCCCCTGGGAACACCGACGTCCCTGTCGGCTCCGTCAAAATCCCCGCCCCTCTCCCTGCCCCTTTTTAGCTACACGCCCGCGCATCAGCATTGGCCCCAATCTCCGCGCTTTCTGAAGGTCAGCGGTCAGCTTTCCACGTTCAGCTTTTCAGCTTCAGCCATCAGCGCCTCATGCCGTTACCGTTAAAGTGAGATACTTGCCTCTGATTACGCTTTTCTGGTTCTTTCTTTCCGTACTCAGAGGCGCAGAGAACCACGGTTTCGAGTACGCCCGTCTTGATCTTCTCGACGGCCGCACGCTGAAGGCCGTTTCGGTCAAATCGTATGATCCCAGCAACGATAAACTCCTCATTCTTTCCGATGAGAAACTCCTGCTGATTCCGGCAAAATTAATCCCTCCTCCTTTCGCAGCGCACTTTCGCAAAAATGCGAAACGATCCGGCGGCACCACCTCGACTGTCCCTTCCTCTCCATCTCAATCGTCGTCCTCCCGCAGCCAAAGTCGCCAAGCCAAGGACACGACCCAAAACCCCTCTGCCCCCGACCGCGTTGATCCCGAGGCGAAACTCAAATCCGCCCACATCCAAGCCGCACGAAGCCGGGCGGATCGGTTCTATCGCTACGAGTTCACCGCAGGATCGAACTCCATTAGCGTCACCGCACGCAATATCGAGATCACCCGCTGCGAACCCATCACCGGCTGGGCCGGTCGCTATCGCAGCGAAGGCACCGCACGACTCGAATACTACGATAGCAAAGGCGGCAGCTTCCAGCGCGTCAGCAGCGGTTTCGAAGTCATCACCGAGACGTCAAAAGACTCCGAGATCACCGTCGTCGATTTTACCAGGAAGTAGCCCTCTCCGACGTCGGAACGCTGACGTCCCCGTCGGCTCCGTCCTCGGTCTCACTCCCTAGCGCATAACACCGCTAAAACCCACCCTCAAGTCCCGCTTCTCCGCAGCCGATAGCACAGGCAAATCACTGTATGAAGCTATTAGAGACAATCACTCAAACACTCGTCAGTTTCATTCCGGGTCTCCTCATTGGCTTCCTCCCTCTCGCCGTCTTTATTTGGCGATTGTGGCTGCATAAGAAACAATACCACGAAAATGCGTCCCTCCCTTTCACTGATTTACCTCGGCGGCCTCCAGGCGAGACCCTCCGAATTCAACTGAAGGAATGCGAGGACGAATATGACCTCCAGACCAGCAACCTGCTTCTCGCGAGCGCCATCAGCGCTACGGTGATCTGCATGCTCGGCCATCAAGGGAAGTGGCTTTCCGTCGCGATCATCAGTTGTATTCTCTCTGTCTATTACACCCTCAATTTTCGCTCAGTTGCTAGACAACTCGAACGAATCAGAGCCGTTCGTCTCGGTTTCGAAGGTGAGCGCGTGGTCGGGGAACACCTCAATCAACTTCTCGCCAATGGATTCAAAGTTTTCCACGACATCCCTTTCTCTGGATACAATATCGACCACGTCATCGTGAGTCCATCGGGAGTGTTTTCAGTCGAAACCAAAGCCAGGCGGAAGCCCACAGACATCCCCAGCGATGAGCGAGCCCGGGTGCAGGTACGCGGAGACGCCCTCGATTTTCCGAAAGGCCGCAATCATCAGTACATCGCCCAGGCCAAGCGAAACGCCCAAAGCCTCTCCCGCTGGCTGACCAAAGCCACCGGCGAGTCTGTCCACGCTGAAGCGATTCTCACCTTGCCCGGCTGGTTCGTCTCTGGCGAGGACTCCGGCGACATCCTTGTCCTAAATCCGACACGCATTCAGAGCTACGTCTCACGCAAAACAAACGTCCTGACACCTGCGCAGATCCAACGCATCGCCCACCAACTCGCGGAACAGTGCCGCCTCGAAATCGACTCCAGCGCCAAGCCCGTGAATTCAAAATTCACCTACCCGGACAAAGGGAAGACCAACTCACTCTTCAAGAGCCGCCGTCAAACCTCTATGAGCAAAACCGCTCGCTCGTAGGTCCTACCTATTGATGAAGTGATCGCACGCCTGAAGTCCCGCGTTGCGTCCCTGCGACTGCGGTGTCCCACCGTCAGGCAGTCACAGTCTCCGCTGGCAAGGAGACCGCTAACTCGAGGGAGATGAACGGAAGGTCTGACCGGTCGAGATAGCTCCTGAAGCCGTATCGTCATGTTAACAATGCGGTGCGCCGGTCTCTCGGCCCACTTTTAACTCAAACCCCATATGCGAAATCCGTGGCACGATCTTCCCTCTCAGCCCCCGTACGTACTGCCTTGCGACGAGGAGGTGGTCGCCAAGCTAGAACGAAGCCGGCCGGGGACGATTGCACTCCACCTACTGCCACAACCTTTCCTCGGGAATCTTCGCGCTCCGGTGGTCTTGCTGCTGGCAAATCCAGGCTTCGGCGAATCTGATACCGCCTTCGAGAACGAGACTCCACAATTCACCGAAAGTCTGAGGTCATCGATCACCCATCCCGAAGAAAACCCCCACCACATCCACTTCGACTTACGATTTGATCAGGGTCCAGGGTTTGTGTGGTGGGCTAAGCGAACAAAAGAACTCGCTAAGACCTGCGGTCCCTTGAGCGAGAAATTGCTCGTCCTGCAACGTGTACCTTACCACTCCAAAACGTATCCTTACGCTCTGGAAAACCTTCCTTCATTCACCTACATCGAATATTTGCTCAAAAGCGCTCTCCAGCGCCAAGCCACGATTGTTTGCACTCGAATCCGTAAGAGTTGGACGAAACTTGTCGGCGAGGAACCCTCCAACTATTTCCACACTAAAAACCCGCGGGCGGTATTTTTCACACCGAGAAACCTGTCCCACGATGCTTTCTCCCAAATAGTGAGGACACTTCAGTTGGTATCCTCGGCGGACAAAGAGACGTCCGCAAGGGCCAATCTCCAATAGGCAATGGTGACGACAGACAACCAGGCGACCGTATCAGGCGGTTGAGTTCACGATCCCAAATTCAGAATCCCAGCATCACTCGAATCGCGTAGCTTTACTCTGTGACCAGCATCGATCTTAGCCACTCGCTCATGTGGACCAAGATTCACGACATCCGCGATTTCGTTCATCCAGGGGTGTAACCCAGGGGGTCAAACCGAACCTTTCACATTGTAGTTTACTGCTCGATACATTGTAAAGCGATCGTCCTAGCCGCAGAACCGCGCCCTTTCCGCTGGAGGTGAACGCTTTTCATAACTTGATTGTATCGGGTTGAGTGTTACCCGTCCTTCGCACGGAGTACCGTCTTCAGGCGGCCTTGGTTGGCTTGATTTCTCAGGACTTCCTAAAGGCAGGACTCCGAAACTCGGAAAATCATTCCAAGACATGGGCACGACGAGTCGTGCTAACGGTGGAATGGTTGACAAAAGTGATCATTTCGCGTTTTCTGTAAACGTGCATCCTTCGGACACCAAACTTCTTTTTGGCGAACGGTTACGCCGCGGCCGGTTGATGCGCGGGCTTTCCTTGCGTGGTTTAGCTTCTCGCATCGGTGAGTTTGGAACGGCTATCTCCCACGCCGCTCTCCAGAAATACGAGAAAGGCCTCATGGGACCAGATTCAGGCGTTCTCCTAACACTCTCCCGTGCGCTCAACCTTGATCCGGGATATTTTTTCCGGAGTTCTCCCGTCAAACTGGACCGAATTGAGTTCCGTAAATTGACCAAGTTTCCGCTGCGCGAGGTCAATCGGCTTCGCGAAGAGGTGACGGACTACATTGAGCGCTATCGCCAGGTCGAAGCCATCTTGGAGATTCGTCCGGCTGCCCTGATGCAGATTGATCTTCGCAACGTTTCACCCAACGAGGGTGCAGCTCTCTGCGCCGCAGCAGAAAAAGCCGCTCGCCAGATTCGAGCGGCGTGGAAACTCGGCGAAACACCTCTGACCAACGTCCATGAATTATTGGAAGAGCACGGCGTGAAAGTGAAAATGGTCGATGCCGCAGAAAGCTTTAATGGATTTTGTGGTTGGGCCGACGATCGTACTCCTGTGATCACCTTGGCGAAGTGGCTGGACCAAGACTTACCGCGCAAACGTTTGACCGCTCTGCATGAGCTCGGCCATCTGGTGCTAAATCTACCCTCAGGAATTTCCCACAAGGCGAAAGAGTCATACTGTTACCGATTCGCCGGCGCCCTGCTTTTGCCCGCCGACGGGCTCCTGAATCGCGTCGGTTCCAAACGACCGGACGGCATCAGTCTTCGGGAACGCGTCGGCATCAAGGAAGACTGGGGAATCTCCATCGCCGCACTCATGCGCCGCTCCGCCGACCTCGGCATCATCACCCAAAGCCAACTCAAATCATTTCACGTCCAGAACAGTTCCACTCGCAAGAATGAGCCAGGGTTATGGCAAGGTTCGGAGCGAGCGGACCGCTATGAACAGCTTGTCTTTCGTGCAGCGGCGCAAGAGCTGGTGACGCGCTCAAAGGCTACAGAATTACTAGGCATCACCGCCCGAGAGTTTGATCAACAGTTCGCAGCCGAAGCTATCTGAGCGCTTGCATCCTAAACGATGAGAATCGCGGTCCAGGACGCCAACGTCCTCATCGACATGGAGCTGGCTGGCCTGTTTGACCCTTGGTTCCAAGTGGGCATCGAAACCCACACCACAGATCTGATTCGACTCGAACTGGAAAAAGGTCGGCACGAACAAGCACTGGCCTACTTCTCCAGCAATCATATCCATGAGCACCGTTTGAGCTTTGATGAGTTGCATGAGATCGCAGAGCTGGAGCGTGATGTCGGCAATAAGGCGCGCTTCAACGATTGCTCGGTCCTGTTTTTGGCAAGGAAACTTGATGCAATGCTACTATCGTGCGACAAAGCACTCCGGATTGCTGCCGAGGCTCGTTACATTGAAGTCCACGGCACACTCTGGATTCTAGATCAGCTCTTGGAGAATGAGGTCATTCTTCCAGCCGTAGCGGCTGCAAAACTTGATCACCTGATAACGCTGAAACGCTATTTGCCGAAGGCTGAGTGTGCGCTTCGCTTTAAAAAATGGCGTAGCTAGTGTCTGGGGAGGATTACCCCAGGGTCGGTCTCAACAGGCGTAAAGCGGAACCTTTCACCCTGTGCTTACGTTTTAGATACATTGTGAAGCAATCCATCCTAGCGGCCAGATCGTGCTCGTTCTGCTGGAGGGGAACGCTTCGTCGTGACGTGATTGTGGCGGATTGAGAGTTACCCATTCTTCGCGTGAAGTACCGTCTTTAGGTGGGCTTGGTTGGCTTGATTTTTTCGGACTGCCTAAAGGCAGGACTCCGAACTCGGATTCGGAGCTCAAAGGGATGGGCACGACGACGCGTGCCCCTCCAATGGGAGGTTATCGCGCGATGGCTAGAGGGGTGGATCGTTGGGTGAAAGGGGCGTAGGACGGATGCCGACGGGGACGTCGGCGGTCCCAGGGTTCCCAAGGGGGGCGGTGCTAGTCGGCGGGTTCCTCGGTGGGAGAGGTGGTGGGGAGCGTGAAGAAAAAGGTGGCGCCTTCGCTGGGTTTTGCCTCGGCCCAAATTCGGCCGCCGTGGCGCTCGATGATTCGGCGCACGGTCGCCAGGCCGACGCCGGTGCCTTCGAATTCGCGCGCATGGTGCAGGCGTTGGAAGACGCCGAAGAGTTTGCCTGCGTCGCGCATGTCGAAGCCGACGCCATTGTCGCGAACGTAAATTACGGGAGTTTTCTCCTCCGTCGAGCGCGTCACCCCGATCTCGATTCTGGGCTGCGGCTGGCTGCGGGAATATTTCAGCGCGTTGGATATGAGGTTTACGAATACGATCTTGATGAGAGCGGGATCGGCGACGGCTTCTGGAAGTGGAGCGACCACCACCTGGGCTGACCTGCTCAAAATCTCGGCGTTGAACTCCTCGAGTACGCCTTGGCATATTGGGTCCAGTGATACGGCTTGGCGTTCGAGGTCTTGTCGGCCGACGCGGGAAAAAGACAGCAGGTCTTCGATCAACTGGCTCATCTGGGCGGAGCCATCGCGAATGGATGCCACGTAGCGCCGTCCTTCAGGAGAAACGTGCGTCGCCCGACCATCCAGCAAGAGCTCCGTAAAGCCTCTGATCGCACGTAATGGAGTGCGTAAATCGTGCGCGGCGGATGAGCAAAACGCCTCGAGTTCGTCGTTGACGGACTCGAGTTCCACGGTGCGTTCGCGCACGCGTTTTTCGAGCAAGGCGTTTTGCTCCTCAATTTGCGCGAGCATATGATTAAACGCATCGGTCAAGACGCCGAGTTCATCTGCTCCGTGTTTCGCTGCCCGCACGGAATAGTCGCGGCGCATGGATACTGCCAGCGCCGTCTCGGAAAGATCCAGGATCGGCCGCGAAACGTGCCGCTGGAAGACACGCGCCAAGGCGTAGGCGACCGAGGCTGCTGCCGCCACCACGAGTAAAACGATCAAGGAGTAGAGTCGCAGGCGTTCGTTGAGAGCCTCCATGTCCGAACTGAGGTACAACGAGCCGAGCCGATCACTGCCCTTCACTTGGATAAGCGGGGTGAAGCCGACGAGCCGCCCTTGGGAAAAAGCGTAGCCATCCTCGCCTGGCCGGTCGGGAAAGATGCGATCAGCGGCGGTTGAAGGATAGCGCGCGAAGAGCTTTCCGCTTTTGTCGTAGAGCGCGGCGGCGGTGATGTGCGGTTCGGCTTTGAGCGCTCCGAGAATTTCTGTCGCGTCGTGTTGGTTGTCGAACGCCACCGCTCCGGTGCTTTGGGCCGCGATGACGCTGCCCAAGGTCGACAACTCTCGCGCGGCTGCCCGGCGATAGGTGAGGAATTCATAACCGACGAAGGCCGAGCAGGTGAGCAGCAGCACGGCGCCACTCGTACCGAGAATCATGAAAGCCAGCTTGCGGCGAATGGGAAGATCGCGGAATCGCATGGCTCAGTTTTTCCCTGTGGTCACCATCGTTGCCGGACGCAGAATCTTCGAGCTGATGGTCAGCCCGGCGGATTTCGCTTCCGCCAGNNATTGATCCTCAGGCGGACTTTGCCGTTTTCCATCGCGAATTGCACCATCCCGCCGGATCGCGCGAACCCTTCAATGTCACTCACGGTGAGGATGCTCTGCGTCTTGAGGCTTTCGATGAGAGCGTCCACCTCTGGAGTCTCTGAGCGACTGATAAAAAGGAGGTGGCACCCCTTGCTCTCAGCCAGGTCGTTGCATCGGCGGATGATCAGCGATCGAACGCCTATTTTTTCATCCCGCACGAGTTCTTCCAAGTAAGCGCCAAAGGGATCCTCGCCGAGAATCCCGATGACGACAGGAGAATCTCGCTTCTCGAACGCGGTGGCTGGCCACTCCGCGAATTGCGCGAAGCGGAACAAGAAAACGGCCTTCACCTGATACTCCGCCGAAACCGCCGGTGAAGGCTCCGCGGCCCGCAGGCCCATGCCGAGCACCAGCATCGCCAGCAGCCCGTGGCAGACGATGCGGGCGAGGGTTGCTCTGAAGCGTGCGCTCAAAACCGCCATGTCGCTCTGCCGTAAACTCCGCGTTGGATTTCACGCCGGCCTACCATCGCGTTGAACTCCGCGTGCTGCTTGTGGAGTAGATTTTGTCCCAGGAGGGACAGGTCCCACGTTTCGCTCGGAGACCAACCGATCCGGAGATTGGCTTCGGTGTAACCGGGAACCCGCTGGCTGGCGATGGGCCCGACATAGCGCACCTCGGCATCGCATTCCCAGCGTCGAGAAATATCCCACGATGATCGTAGGTGGAGTTGGTGATTTGGATCACGCGCGATGCTATCGCGGGTCGCACGATCCGGACTGCCAGTTTGTGCTCTGCTGCGTACGCGGAGCTCGGTGTAGCCNNGGGCGGTCAGCTCCGCGCCGGACGAGCGACCTCGCAATCCACTGCTTCCTTCCAGGGGAAAGGGTGCAGGTGGATTTACGGGTTCGAGACTGCGCAGATGATCGTAGTTGTTGAAGAACGTCGCGAGCGACAGTGCCACCCGGGGCGTGAGCTGAAGGCGGTAACCGAGTTCATAAGCGAGCAACGTCTCCGAGACGACCTTGGCGCCTCCCGCGATTCGATAGGGCGGAGTCGCGGGCGAATAGAGGTCACGGTCAATTCTCGACGGGGTACGGATGGCGCGAGAGACCGCCGCCCAGATCGTCTGTCGCTGATCAGGGGTGAACGAAAGCCGTACGCTCGGTTCGAGTTCGAAACCGGTGTAATCGTTGTGCTCAAGCTTACTGCCGATCATCAGCGCCAGCTGGTCTTTGCTGAGCTCGATTTCATCCTGAACGAAGATGTTGAACGACGTACGGGTGACTTTGGGAGGCAGGAAGGCGTTGGCCGGCGTGTTTTCGATGTCATCGGCGACAATCCGATAGCCCAGGCCCCACACGATGTCGTTCGTGTCGCCGAGCGAAAACCGGTGCTGAAAATCGAGGTCGGTCGTGTTGAGATCCTGCGTGAAGGAGTTCGGAATGCGGCGGTGCGTGCGGTCTACGTAAACTTGGAGATGTAGATCAGATTTTGGAGAAAAGGTGCGGGTCCAGCGGCTCAGCACATTGAGTCCGTTGACGCGAATCTTGTCGGGCCCGGACTGACCGAGATAGCCCGAATACCCGTCGCCCTGCAGGGTAAAGGTATCGTTCGCGTTGGCGTCCCAATCCGCGCGGAACCCTCCTTGCGCCATGTGCCAGGAATCGTTTGCTCCCCGCCCGTTCGTGCGGGCGGACTCGTCGCGTTCAAAATATTTGGCGTAAACGCGATAGAAGACACCGTTCTCGGTCCGGCCGCCGTAGCGCAGCCCGCCAGAGCTGCGCAGTTCTGTTCCTGCGCCACCGAACATCACGCCGCCTTGGGTGTCTTTCGCGCTCTTGGTCGAAATGTTGATGACCCCGTTCATGGCATTGGCGCCCCACTGCGTTGCTCCAGGGCCGCTGATGACTTCGATGCGATCCAAGTCGTAAAGCAGCACGTCTTGAACATCCCAATACACGCCGGCGTAGAGGGGTGTGTAGACAGATCGGCCGTCGATCATCACGAGCATTTTTCCGGCGAACGCATTGTTGAAGCCGCGCGCGGTGATCGCCCATTGCCGTGAATCGATTTGCGCAACCTCGAGATTGGAGGCCAGACGCAACGCTTCAGGGAGGCTCGTCGCACCGGAGCGGCGCACATCGTCGGAGGTGATGACCTGGATCGCGGAAGGCGCCGACTGCAGCTTTTCACGCCGTCGGGACACTGACGTCACATCGAGGTCGAGCAGTTGTTCGACACTCATTTTTTTGAGTGTCTCTAGCGACGGCAAGGTGTTCGCGTCTTTGCCGGCGCCCGCAGTTGGAGCACTGAGGATGGCGCTTAACGCGAGGGCGATAAGCAGAGATCTCCGTACGAGCGGTCGCAGCTTCCAGCTCCTTTCGAAAAAAGACGTGTGGGGCGTCATCTTAAAGGCCGTGCTGCCGCTCTTGCCAAAGCACTGCCTCGCGTACGAGTTCTCCCGCGCTGTCCAAGGCGAGTTTCTCTTTGATGCGCGCCTCGTAGGAGCCGACGGTTTTAACACTCACGCCCAGGCGGTCCGCGATTTCCTTCGTGCTCAAGCCTCGACCGCGGAGCTTGAACACCTCCATCTCCCGATCGCTTAACACGTCTTCTGTTCGGCCCGTGCGCGTTGCTTTGTCGGCGAACATACGGCCCGCGAGTTGTGCGGTAAGGGAGGGGCTGGCATAGAATTTTCCGTGCAGCACGGTCCGTATGCCCTCCACAATTTCTGTTCCAGACTGACGTTTCACCGCGTAACCGTGGGCTCCGGCGCGAAACGCGCGTTCCGCGGTGGTCGCCTCGTCATGCATGGAAAGCACGAGGAGACGAACGCTCGGATGGGCAGCGCGCATGTGCTTGATAAATTCCAACCCGGAGCCGCGCGGGAGCGAGAGATCGACCACCACGATGTCGGGTCGCATTTCCGCTACGGCATTGAAGGCCACACCGGGATCGTCGGCCTGTCCGCACACCTCTAAGTCCGACTCCAGAGCGACCATGCCGGCGAGCCACTCGCGTACGAGGGGGTGGTCGTCGAGCAGGAAGACTCGATNNCTCGATGTGATCTCACGCGAGCATCGTTAGGCGTAGCCGTGTTCACGGTTTCGCGGATTCAAAGGGGCAAAGCGAAGGGGAGGCCGGCAAACTGGACATGGGTGCTGTTATGCCCGATCCGCGAAATCCCGGCAAATATTCTCTGAACCCCCTCTCACGTAAGACTGTAGGTGATCGCCCTACACGAGGATTCCAACCGACCCGGCAGACGTGACGGCCTGTGTTTTCCTATACTTCGTGCCGTGCCGTATCGAAGTCTTCTCGAACAGACGGGGAAAGCGATGCGGTTCCAACCCCACCCTCCCAGCGTTCTCGAGGCGGTCGCTTACCCCATTTACGCGCCCACTTTCCTGTCCGATTCCCGCTTCAATTCTCTCTCCGCATGGTCAATCGCTTTGTCACACTTTCCGTCGGTGGTCAGCACGATCTGACGGCATGGGCTCACGTCTCTCTTTTATCCGCGATGGCGTGGGCGCCGCCGGACAGCGAGTTCTGTATCGTTACCGACCAGCCTGAATCGTTCGGCTGGTTCGGCGACCGCATCAAGATACTTGAGGTGGACGCTGCGACGCTGGCGGATTGGCGCGGACGGCACGATTTTTTCTGGCGGGTCGAACTCATGTGCGTGTTGCACGCGGCCGCGCAAGGACCGGCCAACATCATTTACCACGACTCCGATGTCCTCTTCCGGAAGGACCTCGCTGACTTCTGCTCGGCGCTGAGCGACGGGGCGGTGCTCATGCATGAGTTTGAATATAATTTGTCCACCGCGAGGCGCCGAGGCCAGAAGAGACTCTGGCAGCAGGTGGCTGGGCGCGAGGTATCCGGCTTCCCGCTCACCGCGCCGTGTGCGATGTGGAACGCCGGACTTATTGCTGTCGGTTGGAAAAACCATGCCCTTCTCGATCAGGCGCTGGCTCTCCTCGACGGTCTGATGGACGAAGGGGTTCACCACAACTTGGTCGAACAACTCGCGATCAGCACGGTTTTTGGTGCCACCGGACGCCTTCAAGAAGGCCAGCCGTGGATGGACCACTTCTGGGGAAACAAAGATGGTTACGCTGTCGCCATGGACCGGCAACTCGCGCAAATCCTCACCCAAGGCCTCAATGTAGACGCCGCGATGTCAATGATCAGGCGGGAGCCCATTGTTTTGCCGATGGTGGTGCGCAAGCGCTGGTGGTCGATCATGCTCGCCCGCTGGGCCGGCCACGGGCCGCCCCGAAGCTTCTCTGATTGGCGACAACAGGCGATCAAGGTTCCGTCCAAGGTTTTCACTCCGGCCAGGCCGGCACGAGAAGACAANNCACTCGTACGCCCCAAGCGCAGTCCCATCGAGCGCTTGGGAGGTCACTGGCGTGATCTCTTCATCCGTTGGTTTCCGATTCATGCGCGGTCGCGCTCCGGATTCGTCGTGCCGATCTGGGATCGCACCCAGCGTCGCGTTTACGAACGCGTCTTCGTCGAAGGCATGTTCCCGCTCGATGGCCATCGGAACCTCGTCAGTGGTACGTCGCCAGTCGTTCTCGATATTGGTGCGCACACGGGTCTCTTCGCCCTGTCCGTGGCAGACCGTTGGCCTGAAGCGCGCATTCATCTCTTCGAGCCGGTTCCGCGCCTCGCCAAGCGGATCGCGGAGTTGGCGCGACTCAATGGCCTGGAAGAGCGCTGGCGGATCGAGCAGGCCGCAGTCGATACGAGCAGCGGGATAGGCACCCTATTCACCACCCGCACCCAGCTCGGGGCTTCCTTGCTGCGGGAGAAGGCGGTGGAGGTGGGGTTGCGGCGCGCGATTGACGTGCGCACCGTCGCTCTCGCCGACTACTGTCGGGCCCATCAGATCGAGGCCTTTGATGTCGTTAAACTCGACGCCGAAGGCCACGAATTGCCGATCCTAAGAGCGGCCCTTCCGATCATCGCCACCGCAAGGTTGATCTTCGTGCGGGTTTTCCCGCCTCGCTCCACCCGTGAGGCCGTCTCCGCCTGCCTCGCGCCGTATGGGTTCGAAGAGGTGCAAGCCGAGCCTCCAGGAGGCGCCGAGGTGTTGTTTGTGCGGCGACTGTGAAGAAAAGCGGAAAACGGAAAGCTGAAAGCTGACGAGACAGAACTCGGATTGATCGACGCGGCATCAGCCGAGTTTGGAGTCCCGGCTTTAGCCGGTTCTGCCGCCAACGCCAATGGTGTCCGCTTAGAACTAGAACTTGGTGGGGAGGTTGACGTGGTGGGAGGCGTGGGATGTGTTGGGCAGGAGCAGCATTAGCCTGATGCCGACGGGGACGTCGGCGTTCCCAGGGACGGACGTTTCCGTTGCTCTCACTTAGGGGGCCAGCAGCTCGAGGTCCTTGAACCACACGTCGACGTCTTGTCCGCCGTGCACTTGGAGTGCAAACAGGCCCTCGCGCCGACCTGGATCGTCGCGCAACTCGGCTGATTTTTTGCCGTTGATCTCCACGGTAATGTCACCGCCTTTTGCCGTCACCGTCATGGTATTCCACTCGCCCGGCTTGAACCAGGTCGCGACTTGTTCTGGCTTTGGCTGGACGACCCAGGAACGCCCGTTGGTTTCATAAAGCCCACCGACGTCTTTGGTGGCATCGATCTCCGCTTGGAACCCGGTGACCCCGCTGAATCCTTTTTCAGCGATCCGGAAGTAGAGACCGCTGTTGCCCTTCACCGCTTTGAATTTCAAGCGGATCGTGAAGTCGGAAAAGCTCTGCTCACTGATCAAATGTCCATACGCCTTTTCGCTCTTCACGTTCGTTCCCCGCAGCGCGCCGTCTTCGATTTTCCATTCGCCCTTCCCCACGACCCGCCATCCGGAGAGTGTTTTTCCATCCCACAGCGGTTTCCAGGTTTCCGCAGAAAGAAGAGGGGTCAACGAAGCCAAGCCGATGGCGAAGAGAAGAGGGAAAAGGCGAAAGATCATANNCCAAAGGCAATGAGACGTTCACCCCCAAAGGCTGGAGTGTAGCCGGAGAGGGTTCGTGCTGGCGTCACGGCGCGGTCACGCTGATGACCCTGCGAGCCAGCACGCGGTTGTCGCCGCCATTGATATAACGGATCTCCGCAGGGCCGGGAGTGGAGGGCGCGGCGATCTTTGCTAGCTTTCCTTGGCGCGTGTAGGCGAGTTTTCCGGTGGCTCCATCCTGAGCCTCTCGTGGAACGATGGTGAGGTAATCATTTGGGTGATTGGGTCCGCTCCATTCAATGGATACCGTAGATCCCGCAGGAGCCGACGCGGGTGCGCTGAGGGTAATCACCGCTGGCTCGACCAAGACNNTTCTCTGTGCCTGAGTAGTAGCGCACCTCGCAAGGGCCGGGTTCGGTGGGAGCCACCAGCGTGAGCGGAGAGCCCGCTCGTGTGTACGCCGTTTTTTTCCAGGAACCGTCGGGAGCTGATTTGGGTACGATCGCGAGGAAATCGTTGTTATGGTTAGGGCCCGTCCACGCCACAGAGACTTCGGAGGCAGCGACGACCTTCTCGGGTGCATTCAAGGTAATGTTCGCAGCGACGACCGTGAGAGGCCTCCTTGCGAGCACTTCCTAGCCTTCACCGCTGAGGTAGCGAATCTCGGATTCACCGGGTTCGATGGGCGCGGTGACTTTTGCGGGTGAGCCTCCTCGGGTATAGGTGGTGCGTTTCCATGCGCCGTCGGCGGCTGACTTGGGCATGGTGACGATAAAGTCATTGTTTAGATTGGGCCCGGCCCAGGTCACGTCGACGACTGAGCCTGCGATGACTTGGGGCGGAGCCTCCAGGGTCACCGCAGCGGCGACCAGACGAATCGGACGTCGAGCGAGTACTTTATAGCCCTTCCCGCTGAGGTAGCGAATCTCAGCGTCGCCGGGTTCAATCGGCGCCGTGACTTTTGTGGGCGAACCCGCTCGGGTGTAGCTGGTGCGTTTCCACCCTCCATCCGGTGCTCCCTTCGGCACGATCGCGAGGAAATCGTTGTCGTTGTTGGGGCCTGTCCAGGTCACGCTGACTTCGCTTCCCGGGACTGCCTCCGCAGGTCCATCGAGAACGATGTCTGCGGCGACCACCTTGATCNNTACTTTGTAGCCGAGTCCGCTGATGTAGCGAATCTCACAGTCACCCGCTTCAATCGGAACGGACAAAGTAGAGGGAGAGCCGTTACGCACGGGTGTGGTACGCTGCCAGGCACCGTCAGCGGCATTTTGGGCGACGATGGTTAGAAAGTCGTTTTCGTAGTTGGGGCCGGTCCATGGTATTTGGATATCGCTACCTGCGAACGCTTCGGCCGGGCCATCAAGGGTGACCTTTGCCGGAACGATCCGGAGAGAACGTCGAGCGAGCACCTTGCGGCCCTGTCCGCTGAGGTAGCGAATCTCTGCAACTCCCGGCTCGATGGGCGTCACCGCTTTGATGGGGGCTCCCTTCGAAGTTTCGAAATAAAGCCCACTCGCGCCGTCGCTGGCTGATTGAGGAACAATCGTGAGGTAATCGCCACGATGGTTGGGTCCTTTCCAGTTGAGCTGCAAGGGTGAGCCGGCGATAGATTCATCCACGGCTTCTAGCGTCACGCCAATGGGCGTGAGAGTGAGGGAAGCCCGTCCGAGAATTTTTCTGGAACGACCGGCGACGTAGCGTACTTCGGCTTTTCCCGCCTCCAGCAAGGCGGTCATGGTCAGCGGAGAACCCTGGCGCGTGTAGGCGGTGTTCTCATACGCATCGTCGGCTGCTACTGCAGGAACAATACAGAGGTAGTCGCCAGGATTGTTTGGACCGGACCACGTCACGGAAAAGTCTGCCCCGGCCACCACGGTTGCCGGCACGCTTAGGGTGGCAGGGCTCAAGTCTTCCTCGGGCGCGGTCGTCTTTGCGGCGATCGTTGCTTCTGATACGGCGACAGCGAGCGCGTCCTTGAGCGTCGAGGCGTCGTTGGCTTGGAGAAAACGACCTTGGGTATTGGCGCTGACGCACGCAAAGGTCTTGGCCTGACGCGCCGTCAAATCGAAGGCGATGGTGTGGATGGTGAGCCCGGCGGCCTGTTCGCTCAGTTTTTTGGCTATCGCACACGGATCGCCCCCGCAGGTCTCCTCTCCGTCGGAGACGAGGATGATGCTCGCTTTGTTCTTGGTGTAGTTGAGGGCTTGCGCGGCGAATTCGACCGACGCGGCAATCGGCGTGCGACCCTTGGGTGCAAGCGATTCCACGGCGGCGACCAAGGCAGCTTTGTTGAGCGGTCCGGGAGGAATCAGGAGCTCGATGTCTTCGCAGCTATTCTGTCGATGACCGTAAACAACCAAGCCGAGTCTCGTCTTTGCGGGCAGACTCTCCACCAATTCACGGATGGCGCGACGAGCGATGACCATCTTGGTTTCACCGCGGATACGTTCGTTCATGCTTCCCGAAGCGTCCAAGATGATGAGCGTATCACCCGGCTGTGGTTCGGTGGGAGGCGGCTTGGGAGTGGCCGCATTTAAACCGAGGAAACCAAAGACGCACAGGTTCAGGACGAAAATCAGGAAGAGCTTGTTCACGGGAGGCGTCGGGCATTGCACCGGGCGCACGCGTCCTCAAACCGAAAACCAATAAACTAGCCGAACAGCCCAGGAGGTGGGAGGAGGAAAAGCGGAAACGACGAGATGGAGAAAAGCTGAAATCTGAGAGCTGAAGCCGGAAGCTGAAAGCGGAAAGCTGAGANNTTGCCGAACTGGGACGTCGGTGTTTCCAGGGACAGGCGGGCAGGGTGAGGGTGATCGGGGCGATTTGAGTGCTGACCCAAGTTCTCCGAAAAACGCTTCTTGGCTGGTTACGAATTCGTGGAGAGCGGGGCGTCGTATACGCGGGAGATACCAGTAACGCGAATGGACTCTACAATCGCCTTGAGGGCGGGGAGATAGACCGGCTTGATGATGTAGTCGTCCATCCCCGAGGCGATGCATTTCTCGCGCGTGCCTGTGGCAGTGAGTGCGCTCACGGCAACGATGGGGGCGTGCACTCCTTCTGGTTCGCCTCGACGAATCGCATCTGCGGTCGTNNTCCATGAAGATCACCTTGTAGTGCCGCTCCGAGGCCAGGCGGATGCCTTCCAGGCCGCTCGCCGCGACGTCCGCTTCCAGGCCGAGACGCTGGAGCATCACCTTGAGAAGCTCACGATTAAGGCGCGTATCATCCACGATGAGCGCGCGGCCCCATTTGGCGACGGCTTGAGCAGTGCCTCGAGCAGGATTTCCAGAGGATGCGGCTCCGCTCACGCTTCGCGCGTGAAGTCCAAAGGAGAAGGTAGACCCCACGCCTACTTTGCTCAGGACCTCGATGGTCCCTTGCATGGACTGCGCGAGGCGGTGAGAGATGGCGAGGCCAAGTCCGGCCCCTCCCTTTGAGCGGGTGGTTGAGGTCTCGACCTGACTGAATGCTTGAAAGAGAAGGGGGAGCTTTTCGGCTGGGATGCCTACGCCGGTGTCCAGGACCTCGACGACAAATCGACCGCGGTCCTGACTCTCTCGGTCCGGCGTCCATTGAGCGTTTACTNNTTGGCCCTTCTCCGTGAAGTTGATCGCGTTGGAAACGAGATTAAGAAGAATTTGGCGGATGTGAGAGGGATCGCCGCTCAGTGTCAGACCGTCTGGTAGGTGGTTGTCGAAATTGAACTGGAGATTTTTTTCCCGAGCGCGGATCGATAGCAGCTCCATGACCTCGTGGATCACCAGCGCTGGCGCCCACGGTATTTGTTCAACCTTGGGCTGTCCATTTTCTAGACGCGTGTAGTCGAGAATGCCGTTGAGCAATTCAAGCAAGCTCGTACCTGCACGGTTGATGGTATCGGTGTAGCGACGTTGGATCGCGTCAAGGCGTGTTTCGCTGAGAATAGTGGCGAAGCCGAGGATAGCGCTGAGAGGCGTGCGCACTTCATGACTCATCAAAGCGAGAAATTCGCTCTTGGCCGCGCTCGCGCACACCGCTGATTCCGTGGCGCTTTCCAGGCGTTTTTGCGCGGCTTTGCGTTGCTCAATCTCGTCGGAGAGGACCGCGATGAAACCACTCCCAACGAGGACAATTACGATGAGAATAAACGAAAGCCCTAGGCAAACCGCCCGAACGGTACCAATCGTATGGAGCCACCGATCAGCTGGGTAATCCACTCCGACCGCGGCTTCAACACGGCCATCACGACCGTAAATCGGTGCAAACGAAGAGACCCATACGCCCCACCGGTCGAGCATCACTTGGTCTTCGAAGACCACCTCTCCCTTCAGGGCACGATGGAAATTCGGTGTCGCTCCGGCGTACCTCTCTCCGATCGGCGTGCGTTGCTCTTTCTCGCCCTCAAAACGTCCGTTGCGATCATAATCGGTTTCCGAATCGACCACGAGATAGATACGTCCGGAATTGTCCGCGCGAAACGTATAGATATCCGCAACTACACCATTGGTGGCCAACCAGCGTTTCTCGTGCTCGATGATATTGAGGTAGCGCGGATCATCAGCCGGCGTTTCCGCAGTGATAAACTCATGGCCGTCTTTTTCGAGTTCCGACGCGTAGGTCGGCAGAAAACCCATAAAGATCTGCTGTAAGCTCTGTACGCGATCACGCGCGACCCATTCAGCTGTGGCTCCGCCAATCACAACCACACAACCCACAAACCAGGGTAGCCANNGTTATGCCGTACGGAGCGTCGCACGATTTGATAGGCGCCGATGCTTAGGCCCACCAACAGAAGCAGGTCGGCTCGGTAGGTGAGCAGGTAGTACGAGAGCTGCGGCATATCGGCGCGAGGGTCTCCCTTATCTTCGGTCTAACTTGGCGATCTTTTAGCGTGAGCGCTCCGAAGCGTGCCAGATATCTGTAAAAGCCCCGTCTTTGACTTGAGGGGGCAACGCTCTGGTGAAGAATTCCTGGGGTGTTACCCCTAGAAAAAAAGGCTCGAGTGAGAGAAGAGCCGCTCACCTGGATATGCAGCGACGCCGTTTCTGAAGGTAGGGTGACCTCACGGGGGGGACGAGTCGCCGGCGCGGCCCGGTGCTTTAAACCTGGTCAGGCTGCAGCGGAGCGACAACGCTCGTTGCCATCCGCCCGACGCCCCCGATGACTACTTCTGTTGTTCAACCACGAGATCGCGTTGGCCTGCGCGCTATTGCGGAAGCTGCCGGAGTGTGTCTCATGACGGTGTCGCTTTCCCTGCGCCACAGCCCCAAGATTTCTGAGGTCACGCGCAAACGGGTGCATCGCATTGCGCATCAATTGGGCTATCGGCCCGATCCTGAGCTGTCCCGCCTGATGAGGCACCTTCGCACCTCGCGTATTTCCCCTGGGACTACGGGAATTGCCCTTGTCGACTTTCAACCAGAGCAAGGGCCGCCAGAACATGCGTACTCAAAAAGCATTCGCGAGGGCGTGGCTTTCCAAGCCAGCCGGCTGGGGATGAGTGTGAGCACGTTTCACGGGACGGACTATCGGCTCAATCCCGCTCGCGTGCTCCATGTGATTCGCTCGCGTGGAATTAATGGCATCATTCTGCTCCCGTCACCGGTTCCCATGGACTTTGATTCATCCTTGGATTGGCACGGTTTATCTGTGGTCTCTACCTCTAACTCCATTCGATCTCCACGATTCCACTACATTGTCCCGAATCAATTTGGAAATATGATGCGCTTGATTGAGGATGCACAAGCTAAGGGCTGTCGTAAAGTGGGGAGCATCTTCGATGAAGTCTTCGACCAACGAACGCATCACCATTTCACGGCCGCTTTGACGTGGCATGGTCATGGCCGGCGTATCCTTGTTACCCCGCAGGATCTTCCTGAGGCCGCCAAGCGTAAGCGGATCACGGATTGGCTAGGGAGACATCAGCCTGATGCGGTGTTTGTCCAATGTGACTCTGCTGCCGAGACGGTGAGACGCCTTCGTGGTCAACCCGAGCGGGCACGCTTTCGGGTGATGGGCTTGGGACCGCATAACCGAGGCGGATTTTCCTACTTGGATGAACGTGCTGATCTGATTGGGATTGCGGCGGTGGATGTTTTAGCCGGCATGATCACGTACCACGAAACCGGCATTCCTTCGCATGCGAGGACGGTCCTCATCGAGGGAGAACTCAAGCCAGGTTGAGTGACCTCCGGAGAACGTGAGTTCTCTGAAGATGGAACTGCGACCAATAAAGGAATGGGACGTTCCTTTACTCACGGCAAGTGCTGGAGTCGCCGTAGAGCCCTGCTTGGACTGACCAGATTCGAGTCCCAAACGTTTTAGAACGAAACTGTGGCAGAAAGTTTGAAGCTCCTTGGAGTCAGGTAGGAAAACAGGTTGGGCGTGGCCACCCGTGCGGGATTCGTCACATCGCCGCCTGGCGGACGCATCACCGTGTTGTAGTAGAGGGGGTCACTCTCGTCGAAGAGATTGTCGACCACTACGTTGAAACGTACGGGAACGTTTCTGACCTTGGTGGTGTAGCCGGCGATGAGGGTGGCGGTGTAGTAGCTGGGACGGTACACGGCGTCGTAGGCGCTCACGTTGGGATCATCGATGGCTGCTGCCGGATTCGTGGGGTTACGTATCGTATCCGATCCGCGGAAACCGATGACTTCGCGGCCGCGATAATTCACGCCTGCGCCCACTCGGACGTTTTTGAGCGGGCCTCCTTGGAAGGTATAGTCGGTGAAAATATTTCCCGTCACCTCCGCTAGCCGCGCCACTTTTTGGTAGCCTGTAGTGGTGTTTTGTAGGGTGGTTTGGATGTCGTTCCAGGCGGTTGCTGCGGTTGAGGCGTCGGGTGAGGTCGCGGGAGTGACGCCTGCATTGACTGTGGCCACGTTCGAACTGCTGACGCTGACGCCTGCATCGTTGAGGATTTGCCGCAGTGTGCTGTCTTTGTCTTTGAGCCAAACCAGGGTGCCTGCCAGTGCGTCCCCCTGAGTTGCTTCAGCAAAAGCCACGTTCGCCAAGAGCCGCCACCCGCGAGCCAGATTGGCCACGGCCTCAAATTCGTACCCTTCCGTTTTGCGCGCCACCGTATCCGAGTAGGTTCGAGGAACATCCTGCAAGCCGCGCGCATTTTTTCCTGTCAGGCTCAGATCGCCGAGAACGTTGGCTCCAATGATATTGTTGAGACTCTGGCCTGTGCCTCCCGTTGAAACCGTGAGATTGCTTTGTGTTCCTTCGTAACGCAGCGCCGAAAGATTGAGGCGGCCACCCAACAAGGAGAAGCGGAGGCCGGCGTCCCAGCCATCCGAGACCACCGCGCCAAAGGCCCCGCCGTCGATTGTCAAGTTGACGCCTGGAGGGGACCAGGTTTCTGCGTAGTTGGCGAAAGCGCTGATCCAGGGCACCAGATGAAAAACGCCGCCGTAGGAGTAGGTGGTGCTGTCGCCTTCAACGATGGGCGGCGAAAAGTCATCCTGGAAAATGTCATTCGCGTACTGCGCCAAGGGATTTCCGGAGCCGTCGCGCGGACGCGTCTCAGCCCTTTGCGAAGGACCGGTTGCCGCGCCATTGGCTGCCTTCGGGGTATAGACCAGGTTATTGTAGTTGGCGGGCGCTTTTGGTCGGTAAATCAACGAATTGCCATCCCAACCGCTGGGCAGATCCATCCGATATTCGAAGACTTTGCTATCGGTGGAGTACTCATCCTTGCGCGCGGCGCCGATAAGGTTGAGCCGACCGTCAAAGAATTTCGCGTTCAGCGAGGCTTGTCCGTAATCAAATTTCTGGACGGTGTGGATGGTTTCGGTGGGTCGTGCACTGTCGATCACGTTGCCCGTGGGAAGAGATCGTGTGGTGCCGGTGAGCGGATTGACGACGTTCAACGTGCCGATATTACCGATGGGGCGTTCCTTAACCGTTTCGTAGTAGTAGCGCCAGGACACGAGAGTGCTGGAAGCCCAGGTGCGCGCGTCTACGGCGGGGTCTTTTACAGCGTAACGGTATTTCTCGCGGGAGTTGACCAGTTTTTCATGACCGACTTCCAAGTTGAAGCGAAAGTCGCCAAACCGGGTTTTTTCAAAGACGAAAGCAGCGCTGCCCCGGAACTGGTCCGACGTGGTGTCGACTTGGTCGAAATCGTTTGTTGTTTGTAGATAGGGTTCCAGAAAATGAGGATTGGCCTGTCCGGTGGGGAGGTTCCGATTGATGTCGATCTGAATGCCGTCCTTGAGACCGCGCGCCGTCGAATAGTTTGTTCCCCGAAGACCAGAGGAGGTATTGGCTGACCCTTGGAGAAAGAGGTGGTCGCCCACCTGTTGATCCAGGGTGACAACGAGGTTTTCATAACNNTCGCTCACGATTCCAGGATTGCTGCCGACGGCCTGCGCTCCGTCGTAGAGTGAGCCTGCCAAGTGAGTGTTGGCGGTCATGGCGGTGAGTGACCAATTGACCACACTGTTCGCTAAAGGGCCGCCGCCTGGGAGGTAGATATAGCTAGGTGCAGTGGCATTTCCGACGATTTGCGTGCCGGTTGACGCGGCCGGAGTGGACAGGACGGGCGCCGAGTACGTGGTGACTCCGTCCCACGTGGAGAGACGGTCTCCCACCGTCGTCGTTCCGAAGTTGGTGCGGACTTTTCCCTTTTCACCTACTACCAGGATTTTCGTTTTCTCCCAGGGGCGGACTACAAGATGGAGCGAGCCTGCTTCTCGCTTCACAAACTCTCGCTCACGCCACGTGTTTTCATCCTGCCAGAGTCCATTGGCGCGGACGGCGAATTTTGAATTCACCGGCTGATTGATATCCAAGGAGAGACGGTAAGCGTCCCAGGAGCCCACGCTGAGCGTTAAGTCCCGAATAGTCCGATCGGTTCTCGCTTCCTTGTAGAGACCGTTGGCGGAACCGCCCATGGAGCCCGTTCCAAACAGGATCGAGTTGGGGCCGCGGGCGAAGTCGAATCGTTCGAGGTTGTAACTATCATAGTCAAAGTGGACGGGAAAAAAATTGATCTGGGCGCGATTGCTTGGAACACCACGAAAATTGATGAGATCGTTGAACCCCACCCGACCAAAAGAGGTGGAGCGACCATCATCTTTTGCGAAGCTAGCATTGGGTGCCCAGGCCGAGGCTTTGGTCACATCCGTCAGACTAAGGGCGTCGATGAACTCGNNGGGAGTATCCTTTAGGTCGGTTGCTAATCTTCCTCCGGCGAGAGCGCTGGCTGCTACGAAACCTACGTCGCGGTCTGCATTCACGCTAAACGGTGAAAGCGCGACTACCTCGTCCTCACGGACAGCAGGAGCGGGCGCGCCTGGCGAAGTCGCCTGACCCAGAAGGGCTGCGCTGGACGTGAGCAGTGACAGAGAAGATAGGGATACCTTGAGAGGTCGGACCAGAGAAAAGTGGGGCATGGAAGATCGAGTTAGCGTTGAATTCGGTCACGCGAGTGCGTGCGAAACCTAGGGGTGAGGTGGGTGCGCCTGTACCAAGCCGCTTCGCCTCGCTAAAGACGAGAAGCCTGGTGGTTTAGCGTATACCAAAACCGCGCCCTCTCGCCCTCAGTTACGGTGGTCTAACGTCGTGTCTCCATCTGAACTCTCTTGTCTCAGTGGGGAGCCCTATCTTGAGGCAGTCGGAACGGAGAAGAGTGAGGCAGAAAAGGGGAAGGGACGACAAAAGGTGGGAGGGGGCCAACCTTGCGCTGCCGGATTTGACCGACGGGGGACTTGGGTCCATAACGACCCGGACGCTAACCTTCTCCCATTTCTCACTCTCCCTTTGCCACGATGAAAAGATCGTCTCTGCTTTCCTTCGCGCTCGCTATCCTCGTTCCCAGTTTACTCTTCTCGGCGCCGACATCGCCGGTGGACGTTCGGAGGATCTGGGACACCGGCACGCACAATGCCTTCACAGATCTCATTCGTTGGCGTGGAGCGTGGTGGTGCACCTTTCGAGAGGCAAATGATCACGTTTCCCCCGATGGAACGATTCGGGTTTTGACCTCGAAGGATGGCACGAAGTGGGATTCAGCCGCATTGATTACCGAGGCGGGGAAGGATCTGCGCGATCCGAAGTTTTCGATCACACCCGATGATCGACTCATGATCGTTTGCGGCCGGAGAACGCCGGGACCGGATACTCCAGAGAACTTCCAATCCGCGGTGCTTTTTTCTAAGGACGGTCAGACGTGGACTCCGCCGGCGATCGTCTTGGAAGGAGCTTGGCTCTGGCGCGTGGTTTGGCACGACGGCATGGCGTATGGGGCTGCCTACCGGGCTCGCGACGCGGGGGGAAGCCGAGATCCGAACGCGCCCGACTGGAAACTGAATCTCCACCGGAGTCGGGATGGCCTCAACTGGGAGGTGGTCAGCGCTCTGGCCGTGGGTGGGCTTCCGAATGAGACAACCGTTCGCGTGCTCGCCAACGGGAACATGCTGGCCATGGTTCGGCGCGAGGGTGGAAACCGCGTAGGTTGGTTCGGGGTAGCAAAGCCTCCCTTTACGCGTTGGACGTGGTATGAAAACAACTACCGGTTTGGCGGACCGAATGTCATACAACTTCCTGATGGACGACTGATCGCCGGGACCCGCGATTATACGCCGATGCAGACCTCCCCGGACGGTAAAAGTCGAGGCAGTGCTCGGACGATCTTGGGGTGGCTCGGGGGAGACGATTACACGCTCTCTCCCTTCGTCGTTCTGCCCAGTGCAGGAGACAACAGTTATCCCGGCATGGTTTGGCACGAGGACAAGCTTTGGGTCACTTACTATTCTTCGCACGAAGGCAAAACTAGCATCTACTTCACTCAGCTCACTCTTCCTGCCGACAAGTAGATCGGGGAAGGTTCTACGGTGGTGAGCTTCGGGAATCGCCTGATAGCAAACAGGCGATGCCCGAGTATTCTGGGAGGGTGCAAGCTGATGGTGATGATCCCGCCACTCCTAAAGGCCCTGAGTCAGGGCCGTCGTTCCCCCCTGGTGACGAACGAAGCCTCACTTTGCTTGTCAATGGCACGCCCCGGGTTGTGACCGTGAGCCCATGGGTTAGCCTCTTGGACACCTTACGTGAGCATCTTGATCTCACGGGCACCAAGAAAGGGTGCGATCATGGGCAATGCGGCGCCTGTACTGTCTTGGTCAACGGCAGACGGATCAATTCATGCTTAGCGTTGACCGTGATGCACGATGGTTCAGAGATCACGACGGTCGAAGGTTTAGCCGCGGACACGCTCCATCCTTTGCAGGAAGCATTCATCGCGTGCGACGCATTCCAGTGTGGTTACTGCACGCCGGGGCAGCTATGTTCTGCGGTGGGATTACTGCAGGAGGGACGTGCGCAAACGCGGGACGAGATCAAAGAGTTGATGAGTGGTAATCTTTGCCGATGTGGCGCGTACACCAACATCGTTGACGCGATTCTGAAAGTGAAAGGCTCCCCAGCGTGAAGCCCTTCGCATTTTTGATTGCCGCCTCGGCGAACGATGCGGTCGCTCAGCACGCTCAGTCGGACCGCTCATCCTTCATCGCGGGAGGCACTAACCTCGTCGACCTCATGCGAGAGAACGTGAGTCGGCCTGATACGCTCATCGACATCACGCGTTTGAGCGAAATGGCCACCATTGAAGACCTGCCGGGAGGCGGCTTGAGGTTGGGTGCTTTGGTGCGCAACGCGGATACGGCGTATCATCCGGCAGTGGAGAGGCGGTACCCGTTGCTCAGCCAGGCGATCCTGGCCGGGGCGTCACCGCAGATCCGCAACATGGCGACCAATGGCGGGAACCTGCTGCAGCGCACGCGCTGCTATTACTTTTACGATACCGCTATGCCTTGCAATAAGCGGGCACCGGGAAGTGGGTGTCCCGCGGTCCAAGGGTATAATCGCATTCATGCCATCTTGGGGCAGAGTGAGCACTGCATTGCGGTGTTTCCCAGCGATATGTGTGTCGCGCTCGCGGCGCTTGAGGCGAAGGTCAACGTGCGAGGGCCGAACGGAACGCGCCAGATGGAATTCGCCGACTTCCACCGACTTCCGGGAAAAACGCCACAGGTCGACAACACGCTTGCCGCTGGAGAGCTCGTCACCTCGATTGATCTCCCTGCGGAAGATTTTTCCGCGCACTCCTCGTACCTGAAGCTCCGCGATCGGGATTCGTACGCGTTTGCTCTCGTTTCCGTTGCGACCGCTCTCGAATTCGATGGCGATCGCATTGCGAGAGCTCGGTTTGCGCTCGGCGGCGTCGCGCACAAGCCCTGGCGTCGCCAAGAAGCAGAGACGTTTCTGGTGGGAAAGATGGCGACACCAGAAACCTTCGCGGCCGCCGCTCAGCTGCTTCTCGAGGGAGCCACGAGTTACGAACACAACGCCTTCAAGCCGCTGTTGGCCGAGCGGGCGATCGTCCGCAATGGACTCGCTGCTGNNCCGTAGCACTCCCTTCCATGCCTCGCTCTGACTCCTATATTGGTTCTCCACACAGCCGAGTGGACGGGCCAGCCAAAGTTACCGGTCGTGCGAAGTATGCAGCCGAGTATCACCATCCTGGTTTGCTGCAGGGTTACATTGTGAATAGCCCCATTACGCGGGGAAGGATCACGGCCATTCATTCGGGGGAGGTCCTAAAAATCCCTGGCGTCATCAAAATCCTCACACACGAGAACCGGCAAAACACGGCGTGGATGAACCTCAAGTATGCGGATATGGACGCACCGCCGGGGGTCCCGTTCAAGCCGCTCCATGACGCCACGATTCGCTTTAACGGCCAGCCCGTCGCTTTGGTAATCGCCGAGTCGTTTGAAGTCGCGCGATATGCGGCATCCGTGTTGCGTATCGATTACGCCGAGGAGTCTCATGCCACGGATGTGCGGACGCGGCTCGATGAGGCGCGCAAGCCAAAGAAAGGGCTAGCGACCTTTCTGAAGCCGCCCCCGCCAAAACCGAAGGGCAAGGTAGAGCAAGCACTCGCCGGTGCTGACGTCACAGCTGGCGGGAGATTCTATCACGGGATTGAGCACCATAACCCGATGGAGCTGTTCGCCTCCACGGTGATTTACGAAGAGGATGGGAAGCTCACCATCTTTGACAAGACGCAGGGTACGATCAACTCGCAGCTGTATGTGAAGAATGTTTTTGGAAAATCGTTCAAAGACGTGCGGGTGCTCGCACCCTATGTGGGCGGCGCTTTCGGTTCTGGGTTGAGACCACAGTATCAGCTCTTCTTGGCGGTGCTTGCCGCTCTGGATCTCCAGCGTTCGGTGCGAGTGACCATGAACCGGCACCAAATGTTCACGTTTGGTCACCGGCCTGCGACTGTGCAGCACACTAACTTCGGAGCGACGGGAGGGAAAGTTGTCGCGCTTCAGCACGACGCCATAGGTGAAACGTCACGCTTCGAGGACTACACGGAGATTGTCGTGAACTGGGCGAACATGGTGTATCCCTCTCCTCATGTGAAGCTGGGTTACCAACTCGTGCCTTTGGATGTGCCGACTCCGACCGATATGCGCGCCCCGGGTGGCGTTACCGGGCAGCATGCCATCGAATGCACCATCGACGAACTCGCCCACAAGGCGGGGGTGGATCCCATCGAATTCCGACTCAAAAACTACTCTCTCATCAACGATGCGGATGGAAAACCGTATTCCAGCAAGGAGCTCGCGGAGTGTTTCCTGCAGGGTGCGGCTCAATTCGGGTGGAAGGATCGCAATCCGCTTCCGCGGTCGATGACTCGCAACGGCAAGCAAGTGGGCTGGGGGATGGCCAGCGGTATTTGGGAAGCGATGCAAGTCATTGCGCGCGCCGAGGCGGTGTTGACTGCTGATGGAAAACTAACGGTTCGTTCCGCAGTGACCGATATTGGCACGGGAACCTGGACGATCATGACGCAGCTGGCCGCGGACTGCATGGGGATGAACATCGAGGACGTTACGTTTGAGCTGGGCGATTCGAGACTGCCCTTTGCGCCCATCCAAGGGGGATCTTTTACCTCTTCCACGGTGGGTGTTGCGGTCAAAGCGGCGTGTGATGGTTTGAAGAAAAAGCTGTTCAAACGCGCCGTCACCTCGTTTCCGGAGCGCTTCGGATCGACCGAATTCGGGGAAGTCAATTTCAGCGAGGGCCGATTAACGGTCCCGGGTCAGGAAGGCGTTGCCTTGAAGGACATCGTGGCGACCACCAAAAGAGGACAGCTTGTCAGCCGCAACACGGGCTCGCTCCCTCTGCTTAAACTTCGCAAAGTCACTCGCGCGGCCCACTCCGCTGCGTTCGTCGAAGTGGAAGTAGATGAGGACTTCGGTCACGTAAAAGTGACACGGGCGGTGACGGCCGTGGCTGCCGGGAAGATCATGAATCCAAAGACCGCTCGAAGCCAGATTCTCGGAGGCATGGTCTGGGGCATTAGCAAGGCGTTGCGCGAAGAAACCATTATTGATCACCGTTATGGCCGCGTAATGAATGCTAACTTGGCGGAGTACCACACGCCCGTGCACGCAGATATCCATCAGCTTGACGTGATCTTCGTGGAGGAACGTGACGAGATTGTGAACGAACTCGGGGTGAAGGGTGTCGGAGAAATTGGGATTGTGGGGCTGGTCCCAGCCATAGCGAACGCGATCTTCCACGCCACCGGTCGTCGAGTCCGCGATCTCCCGATCACTCTTGATAAAGTCATGCGACAGGAAGAGCCGAGGAAAAACTGAAACGCAGAAATTGGGAAAAGCAGAAACGAGGACAGTCTGAAATCTGAAAGCGGACGGCTGAAATTCGTCGTTTTAGTTGTAACCTTTGTCACGGGTGGGGTGTAGTGAGGGTAGTCACCACGCATGCGCCCAATCATAGAAACGCAGAGCCTCAGCAAACGGTTTGGCCGTCATCAGGCGTTGGATCGCGTCGATTTGCGCATCGAACCAGGGACAATTGGGTTATTGGGTCCCAATGGGGCCGGGAAATCGACGCTGATCCGGTGTCTTCTTCAACTGGAGGAAAAGGATTCAGGGACGGCTCAGTTGCTCGGACAGGATATTGACCGTCATGGGCGCGAGGTTCGAAAGCGAATCGGTTATGCTCCTGAACAGGATTGTCACATTCCGGGAATGGCGGGCTGCGANNTCCGGAACAGGACTGCCACATTCCCGGTATGGCAGGCTGCGAATACGTCACCTACTGCGCGCAGCTCTCGGGTTTACCGTTCGCGGCGGCGCGACAGCGGGCGCACGAAATGCTCGATTTCGTAGGCATGGGCCAAGAGCGCTATCGACTGGTGGAAACCTATTCCACTGGGATGAAGCAGCGGATCAAAATTGCGCAGGCGATCGTGCATGATCCGGAGTTGGTTTTCCTGGATGAGCCGACCAACGGTCTGGATCCTAAAGGGCAGGCCCACATCTTGGAATTGATTGAGCGTATCTGGAAGGAGTCCGGAATCAGCGTCATTCTCTCCTCGCACCTGCTTCCGGATGTGGATCGGATTTGTGAGCAGATTGTGATTGTCGCTCAAGGAAAAGTCCTTGTGCACGATCGTCTCGAAGAGCTCAAACGTCGACGCAAGCCGGTGGCTGAGTTGGTGGTTCCCGAGGGGGCGAGTCGCTTGGTCGCCGCGTTTGAGCAACACGGGTGGCCGAGTGAGGTGCTAAGCAATGGGCATGTGCGGGTCGCCCACGGACAGGAGACCCTCAACCCGATGATTGCATTTCTTCGTGATCAGCAGGTGGCTCCGCTGGAGATCAAAGCGAGCCCGAATGCGTTGCAGGAACTTTTCCTGCAAGCGGTGCAGAATCAGGGAGGCACGTCATGAGTACCATGGTTCCAGGGTATCAACATTGGCGGGGGGAATCGACAGGGATCTGGACGCGACGCTGGACGATCACGCGTTACGGACTCCGTCTGTGCTGGCGCTCTCGTCTCCTTAAAATCCTTTTTGCGGTGGTTTGGGTTTCGGCGCTGGGTTTGGTGGCCCTCCATTTTATGGTGGGTCAAGTGCTCTCCCCAGACAGTGCGCTGTTGGCTTACTTCACCGAAAATTTCGGACGTCGTGCCAAGGCGGTGGTGGATGGGATGGCTGCGTGGATCTTGCTTTATCCGGAGATTTCGGTGGACGGCTTGTATCGATTCACGCTCTCGTACGCCTCGCTGCTTTACGGCACGCTTTGTTTTTATGCCGTGGCGTTATTTGTCCCAAAACTCATTTCTCACGACCTCTCCAGTCGGGCGATTTTGGTTTATAACTCCAAGGCTCTGACTCGNNAGGGAAGTTCGGGATCGTCGCTACGCTGGTAGCAGCCTTGGCGGTGGCGCCGCTGGTCATGATCTGGTTTTTGGGCAATTTGCTGTCGCCGGATTGGTCGTTCTTTTGGCATGGACTTCCCACGCTCGGGCGGGCGCTAGTGGTGGGAGGGGTGACCACGGTGTCGCTTTCGCTCTTTGCTTTGGCGGTGTCGTCCTTGGCCAAGAAAACCAGCTCGGCTACGGCGTTTTGGATCCTGGCGTGGGTGATTTCTGGATTTGCCGCGAGTGCGGCTTCCCAGGTCTTTTCCTGGGGACGCTATTTGAGTCCCGGCGTCTGCTTGCGAGAGATTGCCCATCGCGTTTATGCGGTTTCCGATGCGGTGGAAAAAGCCAAGGAGTCGCTCCCTCTTTTCAAGTCCACGCTCGAGTCGTTGCCTAGAAAGACCTCGATTCTTGAGGCGACGCCTGATCAGGGATGGTGGGTGCCCTGCCTGTTTCTTGCCGGATTCTGCGTCTTGGCCCTCTTCGCCATCAGCAAACGCGTTCAACCCGAATGAGCACGATCATCGAAGCAAAAGAGCTCAGCTGTTTTTACGGCGTAGTCCTGGGGCTGAACAATGTGTCGTTCCGTATTGGGCCTGGCATTACTGGAATCGTTGGCCCCAACGGCGCGGGTAAGAGCACCCTAATCAAACTGATCACCGGACAGATTCGCCCGTCCTCGGGAACGCTCACCGTCTTCGGTGGGCAGCCCTGGAACAACCCGGAGGTGCTTTCGCACCTGGGATATTGCCCCGAGCATGAGCACGTACATCAGGATTTGCGCCCTGTCGATTGGCTGCAGTCCCTAGCAGTGCTGTCGGGAATCCCGGGGGGCGAGGCACGGAAGCGCGCGGAAACAACTTTGGATCGCGTCGGCTTATTGCGCGCCCATTGGCACAAACGCATTGGAACCTATTCCAAAGGGATGCGGCAGCGCGTGAAGTTAGCTCAGGCACTCTTGCATCGTCCGGGGCTGGTGATCCTCGATGAACCGATGAATGGACTCGATCCGATGGGGCGGCATGAGATCAGTGCGATTCTGCGCCTGCTGCAGCGCGAGGGTATCCACATTTTGATTTCGAGCCATATTTTGGATGAATTGGAGGCCCTGTGCAGCCAGTTTTTATTCCTCAACTGGGGGCGGACGTTAGCGGCGGGGTCGCAGACCGAGATTCGTTCGGAAATGACGCGCTGGCCGGAGCAGGTGGTCATTCGTACCGATCAGCCCGAACGCGTTGCGGCTTGCTTGGGCTCAGCCGGACATTTGCGCGGGTATTTTCTCGAAGGAGATCGAGTGATGGTTTGGTTAAAGCAGCCGGATCGCTTCTATTCCGAATGGCCTGCTCTCCTCTCGCGATGCGATGCTCAGGTGTTCGAAGTGCAGAGCCGCACGACGTCGCTATCGAGTGTTTTTGAGAAAGTGACGTCCTCATGACCGGCTCCGAGCCCCCACTCCTTCCCTCGACTTCAGCGCCGTTGGTGTTTTCGGCCAAACGTGGAGCCACCTCTCTCCCAGCTGTTTTCAAGGGCCTACTCATGCTGGAGCTGTTTGCCTGGAAGCGTTCCGGTGTTTGGGTGAAAGCCGGTCTGGCGTTGGCCGGTCTCATTGTGATCACCCGCCTCTCGGTTTCTCGGGGCAATGCGGCGCTCTTCTCTACGTGGATGATCGATGTGGTGACGCTGAAGCTTGTCCCCTTACTCTGTCTCGTCACCGGCGGCGGCTTGCTGCGAAATCAAATTCGCTCCTTCACCATTGAGTACCTCTGGACGCGTCCGGCGAGCAAGACCTACCTGGTTCTCTCTGCGTGGGCCGTCAGCGTTGTTTTGGTCAGTGTGCAGGCGACGGTGGCCACTGTGGTCGTCCACGCTGTCGGGAGCCTTCAAGGCGTTCCCAACGTCTGGGACGGTATGATGCTGCAAGCGCTGACCCAGGTGCTAATCATCTTGCCCTTCTGCGCGTTGGCGGTGGCGCTCGGCGTAGTCAGTGGTAAATACATGGTGTTGGGACTCGTCTATGGACTGCTCATCGAAGGCGGCATGAGCCGCCTTCCCACAAATCTAAATCGAATCTCCGTAACACATCACGCGGAAGAGCTGCTTTCTCTGTCCGCCTCATCCGTGCAAAATCCAATGACGAGCGTGTGGTTGCCCAGCGTGGGCGGATTAGCCATGATTACCGGCGTCGCGCTCGCCCTGGCAGTTTTCATTTTCAATCGGACGCAGTACAGCGTGGGCGGGGAAAAAGAGGGGTAGGAAGAAACGCTGAAAGCGGAAAGCTGAGAGC
>DKKJ01000204.1 GCA_002455175.1 Opitutaceae bacterium UBA6669 | reverse complement strand
AAGTCGATTCGGAAACAATCGAACTGAGCCCCTTCGTCACCACTTCGGAAACGGACAATGGCTACCGCAGCGAGAAGACGCTCGTGGGTAGCCGGACGTCGAAGAGCGTGATGGATTTGGCGGGAACGGTCTCAATCATCAACCAGCAGCAGATCACCGATCTCAATGCGGTTGAGGTTCACGACGTCCTTCAGTTCGGCGTGGCGGGTGTCACTCAGAATCAAACGATCAATGACGACGTGAACATTCGCGGTTTCCGCACCACGTTTTCGTTGCGCGATGGTGTGACTAAGACCAGCTACAAACGGAACCCGATGTTCGATGTGGAACGCATCGAAGTCATCAAAGGCCCTGGGGCCATGCTTCTCGGCAACAATAGCTTCCTCGGCGGCGGCGTGAATTTCGTGACGCGCCAGCCCTCGCACAAGCGGGCGCATGATCTCCATTTCACGGTAGGGGCGGACAACTATTATCGTCTCCAGGCGAACACTACGGGGCCGCTCATCGATAAGGAGGGCTTCAAAGTCGACTATCGACTCACGGTGGGCCTGTTGACTGCAGACAAAGACAAGGAAATCGAAGAGGAGGATCAAAAGTTCATAGGCGGTGCCGTGACCGCCTACCTCGGCTCTAATGTCACGGTCATGCTCAACGCCTATTACATGGCTGATAATGGTTATTTTTACTGGGAAGATTTCCTCGACTACAACACCACGCTCGGCACCGCGGCAGCACCGGTGGCCGCGAAGCTCAATCAATACTCGACGAAGGAGTTTTCTCCGGGACGTAGTAAGGACGCGTTCTGGGATAACCAGGATAGCTTCGTGAACCTCACCATGCTGACCAAGCTGACAGAAAACGCCAACCTTCGTCTTGCTTACTTCTATGCGAATCTAGTCGATCGTCGGCGAATTGTTCGCGGTATCACGATCACGGCGGACAATCGCACACTTCTTCGGCAGGATATTCCGGTGAAGATCGATAGCTGGAGTCAGAACCTCCAAGCGGATTTCACGCACAAGTTCACTCGGTCTGCTTTCACCCTCGATAGCACGCTCGGGGCCGATTTGAACTATAGTTTCACCCGTCAGGATCAATCGGTGAACACCTTGCCGAGCCTGGATACGGCTAATCCGAATCTCGCGGCAGATGACGCCTACTTCGCGGTTGCGCGTCCGGGAGCAGGTTTGCCCAATCTGACGCAGGATATTACCCGTCCGCAAAGCCTCTCTTATTACTTCCAGGAGAATCTCTCCTTGTTGAAGGATAAGGTGATTCTGATCGGTGGCCTTCGCTGGTTCATGCCTGGCGGTACGAACAAAAACAATGTCACTGGCGTCGTCACGGATCGTCCTGACAAACAACTTCGCACGCACAAGTATGGCGTCGTTGTTAAGCCGATTCCGGCAGTTTCGATTTATTACACCGATTCTGAGAATGTTTTCCCGCAGAGTGGCCGCACCGATCGCTTTCAAGGCAATGATCAGCTCGGCGCTCCTCTCAGCGACCAGAACGGAACGATGGAAGAGTATGGGGTGAAGGTGGATTACAAATTCAACGAGCAGCTATCTGCTTATGGCTCTGTTGCCTACTACGACATGTCGCTGACCCATGTGAGAACCTTCGGAGTGCTTCCGGAAGGAAATCCTCCGGGTTCCATCGGTATCATTGAATCTGCGGCGGATATGTCCAAAGGCTGGGAGTTTGAATACGGGATGCGCTACAATACCGACGGCGGTGAATTCAACCTCATCGGGACCTACACGGATGGAGATTCTCAAATCGCTGCCGATCCCAACCAGATGGCGGTCGATTTCGTTCCCAAGAAAACCAGTTTGATGGCCCGGTACGCTTGGAAAACCGGACCGCTCGATGGGTTCGTCTTTGGCGCCACCTACTTTGATCAGACCAAGAAGCGTAACGCGAACTGGTGGATTGATTTTCCCGCGACCTACAATGTCTTCGCCCGTTATTCGTGGGGCAAAAACTGGAGCGCTCAGCTAAATTTGAACAACATCACCGACGAACGCTACATTGTGGCGATCGCTGCGAACGGCCTTGTGCAGACCGAACCCGGTTTCGATGCTAAGCTTGCGGTTCGGTATGCTTGGTGAGGGTGCTTGGTTAGCGCACCGATAAACCCTCTTCCGAACCGGCTGCTAACGATCNNCCGGTTCCGTTTTCGTGCCGACGGCCTTCGTTTTCTTCGAAGCCTCGGGTTCTTAAATCCTTTTCTGAAACAGGGAAACCTCGCCCATGCTTTTTACCCCGTTGGTTCGTTCAAGGCTCGCGTTTGGGCCTCTACTGGTGGCGCTGATTGGCCATTTGTCGGCCGAAGTGAGGTCGCTCCAGAGTGATCTTCAACTAATAGCAGATCGATCTATCATCGAAAGGTTATCAGGCGGTGCTTCACTCCGACTAGGGCAGCCGATCTTACGCGAAACTATTCTTAAGACGGAGCATCCGTGGGAGGGTACAGCGTTATTCATTAGCAGCCTCTATCAAAACAAAGGAGTCTATCACATCCTCTATCGTGGGCTTGATGAGACGACCGGTAAGGAGGATGCCGCTAGTGTCTATCTCTGTTTGGCGACGAGCCGTGACGGGATTCATTGGGAGCGACCCAAACTTGGACTTGTCGAGTATCGGGGATCCAAGGAAAACANNATATCACGGCGACAGCCTCGGGAAAACCGCAGACCTTCATGTTCACCTTCTACGATCCTCGACCCGGGGTTCCTGAAGATGAGCGGGTGAAGGGGGTGGATATGAGGGACGGTGAACGCCGGGCCGGTGGTGCGGGAAAGGGATTGCGGGCGCAGATTTTGGGCTCGGCTGATGGACGAGTTTGGCGTGATCTCGATCTAGGTGCCGATCTGCAGAGCGACTGGCCTAACGCCTTTGATGGGGGCAGTATTTCGTGGTCGGAGGTCGAGCAGCAATTTGTGGGGTACTTTCGTTGGTGGGATACTGAGGCTCCGCGTCATGCTCGCACCTTAGATGATTGGATGATCATTCGACCGGGGGTACGGTCTGTCTTTNNTCGCTCGGTATCTAAGGATTTAAAAAGCTGGTCGAAGCCAGAGCCGATGTCGTTTGGCGACTCGCCGGCTGAGCATATCTACGAGGCGCCGACCATTCCTTATTTTAGGAATCCAAAAATCTACCTTTCGCTCGCTAGTCGCTTCAATCCAGGGCGCCGGGCGCTTAGCCTTGAAGAGGAGCGGGCGCTTAACATCAGGACCTTCCCCGGAAACAAGACCACGCCAACCTACACGTTTGCCAGCGATGCTAACGATGTAATCCTCCTGACGACACGGGCTGGCACGCATGTCTATGATCGGCCCTTCATGGAGGCGTTCCTGCGGCCGGGCCTGGAACTAGGAAATTGGGGCTCTCGTAGCACCTACGCCCCGTTGAGTGGTGGTTTTATCGAAACTGCCGCGGGGGAGATCTCGTTCTTTGTCACACGCCATCACCTGCAAAAAACCAACTCCCTCCAGCGGGTTTCGCTTCGCACAGACGGATTTGTCTCGGTCAATGGGACCTATGGTGGTGGAGAGATGGTGACGGTGCCACTGACCTACACGGGAGATCATTTAGAGCTCAATTTTTCCACGAGCGGGGCTGGAGAGGTGCGAGTCGAGGTTCAAGATACGGACGGTAAACCGCTTCCCGGATTCTCCTTGGAAGACTGTGATCCGCTGATCGGTGATCGAATTGCGGGCACAGTTCGCTGGAGGGGGCAGGCTTCACTTTCTCGATATGTGGCGAAACCTGTTCGTCTCAGGATACAACTTCTGGATGCGGACGTTTACTCCTTCCGTTTCGCTGCTTCTCCATAGTTTGCGTGAACGACTAACCGTTGGACCCGCTGGTTGAAATTCCATCTTTCATGACCTCACCTCGCTCTCGTCGGACCTTCTTGAATGACGTGGTGCTCGGAGGGTTGACAGCCTCTTTGGCGGGAAAGCTATCTCCTTTGTTGGCAGCGACGGGAGCGTCATCAGGTTACCCCGATCGCCTCGATTCACTTCTCCCAGGATTTGCTCGGCTCAATCCCGAGAGGAAAGTGCGAGCAATTGACCGACTCATTTCACCGGCCCGTCAGCATCCCAGCGGGATTATGGTTTGCATGCCCTATGTTTCGGCCGAGGGTTTGCGACGGGTGAGGACCACGGATTTCGAGGGCATGGATCAATTCAGTCTGAATTTCGGCCATCGATTTAAGGATATCACGGACTTTTTCGCGAATGAAAATTCGATCACCACGTCGGGATCGCATTTAGCAGCACAGAGTATTCGTTATTCAGTTACGAACGAGCCTGAGGCTCTCGTCGCTGCGCGTGTGGCCTACCGTTCCTTGCGGACGATCTATGCTTTGGGAGTAGAAGCGGTAAATCCGGGGTTTATGGGAAAGCCGTTTCACTTCGAGTATTCCGTACACACCACGGGTGATCAATACTTGCATACCCTGTGGGGGCTTTGGTCGTTTTACCCAGTGNNATCAGGCAGATGCTGATGAGCATGGCCGACTATCAGATCAAGGTCGACTACACGGTGTTCAATCGCTCAGGCGGCGAGTGGAATAATCGCCTCGATGGTAGTGATTATAATGCGATCATGGCGGCATTGGTTGCTGCGGCTTACAAGTTGTCGGGTGAGAAGCGCTTCCGAGACGCTTATCTTTTTGTAGTCAAGAGCGGCAAATGGCAGACCCACCGCAGGCTTGAGACCATCGTCGAGCAATTCAAAGAGGGGACCTATAAACCCAAGGCGTGGGATAAGATAGCGGGCGCCAACGTGGAGCAGGGGGAGTTTGCCCATTGGGAGCAGATTCAGCACTGTCAGTTCACAGCAATCGCGGCGGCCATTATCCATGAGTGCGTCCCCGATTTGTTTTCGCTTCAAGACCTACAGAGAGTACTCGCCCTGTGGTGGTCTGATCATCCGATGGGTTTTGACCGAGAGCAATGGAACTACCTGTACTGGTTCTTAGTTTCCACGAAGGATCTCTCGTGGCGGCCGGTGGAGATGACCCCGCGCCTTCCACGGGAGCAGTGGTTTGGTGGACACCCGATGCTCTCCTTTGCTTCCAAGTGGGTATATGGAGACTGCTTAGCCCGCTTTCAATGGACGGCGATGGTGGTAGCCCGATACTGCCCCAAACAGCGGGACGAAGCGGTGACCTTTGCGTCCGAGACGCTCGCTCATCTGCAGCCGCGTCACCTGTTGTGGATTTCGGATCCGGATGGGCGCCAAATTCCCGCCGAGGTGGAGTACTTCACGCGTTTCCTGAGTAGCGAAGTGCCCGAGTGCGTAATCGCATCTTACTGGGAAGGGCGCCGCCTCAACCTCTGGTCATGATNNATGACCCCATGAAGCCCTTCTGCTACCTCGTCGTCGTCGTTTCGCTTTTGATGTCACTACGATGGGTTGCAGCAAAGCCCTTGGACGCTTTGCGACCAACGGCGACTCTCGCTGAACGCATCGATGCGATCGACCGGTTTGTTCATGACCATTATTACGATGCGGCGGGGCTAATGAGGTCTCACATAAAATGGGATGAGGAACGTCCGTTCACCGCAGAGGACTTCAAGCCCAGTGATTCGGTGATGGGTGGGCCGGAGCCACATCAGTGGATGAGCTATGAGAATAGTCCCTTCATCGCTGGATTTTTTCTTGCGGCGCAGTGCTATCGCTTTGAGGCCACCCAGGACCCCCTTGCATTGGTCTATGCGCGGCGTGCGTATGAAGCGCTTGACGCGATCTATCGCCTGAACGAGCAGCCCGCTGCCGAAAGTGGCCCAACTCAGAAAGCGGGAATCATCGAAGTGCCTACGCAGGGCGCCGCACCGCGAGGTGGATTCTTCTGCAAACCCTATTACGGGCACGCGACGGACCACACCAGTACAGAACAGCACTTTGGCCCCTTGATTGGACTTTACCGGTACTGGCGTCACGCGCCTCCAGAGCTCAAACCGCGCATTCGAGAAATCTTCAGTGCAGTATCAAAGCGATGGAGGGCCGGCTACAAAATCAATTATTTCGGCGAAACGTGGAATCTCGAAGAGTCGAACCCGCGGGCGCAACGTCATATGTTCCTCTGGTCAGTCATGCACCGCCTCGCTTTTGAGGTGACGCAGGAGCCGGAGTGCTTGGCCGAGTTTCGCCGTCTCGATGCGCTCTATGGCGCGATTCCAACTCCCCGCGAAACCATGTTTGGACTTGGCCGTCCCAGTTACATCAGTACGGAAGATCGCCAGTTCCACGTGCAGATAGTGATCGGTGCGGAGCTGCTCGCTGATCTCGAAAGAAACGCGCGTGATCGTTACCTGCGGGGAATGCGGAAGTGGTGGGAGTACTCCCAAACGGGACAACGGGATGATTTGACTGCGTACTACTTTATTCAAGTCGACACGCTTACGGGTGAATGGACGAAGCTGCCTACGACGATCAAACACCGAGCGCACTGGCGGTCGCCTTTTATGATTCACAATGCCACGCTTCCCATCGTCTGGGTGGGGATTCGTGAACGGCAAGCCCTCACCAGTAGCATTGTGGCGCGGTACGTGCCCGAAGTTGCTTCGGTCGCAAATGCTCGCGCTCACCAGATCTTTACGGATCTCGATAAGGAGCATCTGAAGTGGTTTCTGGATCCGGAGGGCGTGGTGCCGCCGCCCATGCGATGGATGCTTAATGTACTCCAGGGCGATGCGCTGGCGTTTTACTCACTCGGCTATTGGTACGCGCGGGCGAACGACTTGCCAGTGGCCCGTCCGCAGTAACTCCGAATCGCACATCCTTTTTTATGCAACGCCTGATCTCCCTGCTGTCGCTCGCTGTTGCGAGCCTCCTGTCTGTTTCTGCCGCCGAACCCCTGAAAATTGGAAACCGGCTCGAGCCCTTTGTTGATCACTTCCTGATCGAACGCCTGGAAGGCACCGCACTCAAGCTGCACGCACCGCAGTATGCAGGTGTGGCGTTGCCGTTTAACGATCCGTGGGATCGGGATGCATCTGGTTATGTGAGTATTCTGTCCGATAACGGAGTGCATCGTCTTTACTATCGCGGAGGGCCGGCGGATTCCAGTGCGGGACGGTCCGAAGGCTCGACGTCTTATTTTTGCTATGCGGNNTCAGGGCTCGAAAGAAAATAACATCCTTCTCGCGCCCTCTTCTCGGGAAGATCCCTATACGCAGAGCATCAGTCCGTTTATCGATACGCGTCCTGGTGTGCCCGCGGACGAGCGCTACAAGGCGATCGGTGGACAATGGCCGCAGGGACTCTATGTGCTGGTGTCTCCTGACGGGATCCGCTGGCGCAAGTGGCGTGATCAGCCGGTGTTTAAAGAGGGCGCATTCGATTCGCAGAACGTGGCCTTCTGGTCCGAATCGGAGCAGTGCTACGTGCTCTACTTCCGAGTGTTTACGGGCTGGACGGATTATTCGGCCAAGGCATTTCGGGTGGATGGCTTTCGCACGCTTTCCCGAACGACGTCTAAAGATCTGATCACTTGGACTCCTCCCCAGCGCATGACGTTCGGGAATACTCCCCTGGAGCAGCTCTATACGAATCACACGCGACCTTATTTCCGGGCACCTCATATTTATTTATCGACGCCGATGCGTCTGGTTGCGGGTCGCCGATTTTTAACCGACGCGGAGATGGACACGCAGCAATTGGGTAAGGGGTTTCGCGCGATCACGGGACACAACCACAACATTCCCAATGAAGTTTCAGATNNAAGTTTCCGATACAGTTTTCATGACCAGCCGGGGTGGCACGCGGTTTGACCGCACGTTTATGGAGGCATTTGTGCGTCCAGGACTGGATAAAGGAAATTGGGTTTCTCGCAACGGTATCCCGGCGACGGGGCTGGTTCAGACAGGACCTAATGAGATGTCGATCTATGTCGGACAGAACTATGTCCAGCCCACGGCGCATCTAGGACGCTACACCCTGCGTCTGGACGGGTTCTCCTCAGTGAGTGCTCCCTATGCCGGAGGCGAGATGGTCACCAAGCCCTTTGTTATTGAAGGCACGCGCCTAGCGCTCAACTACTCCACTTCGGCGGCAGGTGGCATTCGCATTGAAGTTCAGACCCCAGAGGGTGAACCGATTCCTGGATACACGATAGAAGAATGTCCCGTGATCGTAGGTGATGCGATCGAGCGCACGGTTTCTTGGGCGGTGGAGACGGATCTGAAGCCGCTGAAAGGGAAAACGGTTCGCCTGCGCTTTGTGTTGAACGACGCTGACCTGTTTGCCCTTCGGGTTCTTGCGCCATGAAGACTTCCCGGCGCTATCCGCGCGGCTGGGCCGTGCATTTGCTACCTTTTTTTCTTATGACGTTACCTCTCTCGTCTGCTCCCGCTGCTTCCTCTTGGAAACAGCTCAATTCGCTCCCCGATCCGGTGGGTTTTGCTGGAATGGCTGCGGGTGTCCTCAACGGCCGACTGGTCGCGACCGGAGGCTCCCAATGGGATCTCCCGATTTGGCGGAAGGGCACTCGCTCGTTCAATGATGTGATCTTTGTGCTCAGCGAACCCTCCGGAACGTGGAAAAAGTTGGATACTCGGCTGCCGGCAAAGTCCGGACATTTCGCGAGCGCCTCGACGGAAGGAGCCATCTACCTGGCGGGTGGCAACAACACGGAAGGCTGCCTCGCGACCGCTTACGAAATGAAGGCCGAAGGCGATTCGATTGTTTTTCGCCGCCTTCCCGACTTACCAAAGGCACTAGGTTATGCGGCAGGAGTCGTTGCCGGCGGACGTTTTTTTGTTTTGGGCGGTGTCCCAGACCCAGCGTCTAAAGCCCCATCCCGTGAAGTTTGGTCGCTTGAGATCGTGAAGCCGAACGCGACCTGGAAGCGGGAAGCTGATCTCCCTGGTGCGGGCGTGATCGTCCCGTCGGTGGCAGCTCAAGGTGAAAGNNCTTCGGTGGTATGGCGTTTGATGCAGAAGGAAAGGCAACTCCGTCCCGTGCGGCTTATCGTCTCGCTCGCTCAGGAGAGAGTTGGGAAACGCTGCCGGATCTTCCAGAGCCTCGGGTAGGCGGAGTGACTCCGTGCCCACAACTTCCGGACGGCTCTCTGTGGTTGATCGGTGGTTACGCAGAGGTCTGGGGCGGCGCACAGCGAGAACATCCCGGTTTCAGTGCGCAGACTCTTTTCTATCGTCCCAAAGAAAANNAGGGCGCAGAGCCGGACCGGGACGCTGCGGGGGATCCCGGTCCTGTTCCAATGGTCGCAGCGCCGGCGGTGGTCTGGAAAGATCACGTAGTCGTCGTGGGCGGCGAAGTTCGTATCGCCACCCGCACGCCTGCGGTTTTGGCGTGGCCGCTGAAGCGTCAGTGATCACGGCTTTTTCCGAATGAAAATCACTAACGTCACGACGCACCTGCTCACCACGCGATGGACGGATGATCCGTTTTTCCCGCAGGCGCTTCATTCCACCGCGATTTTTCGTATCGAGACCGACGCCGGTGTTGATGGTTTGGGAGAATCGACCTGGGGTTACTTTGCCCCGGATGCAGTTCCTGCGATGGTCGATTATTTCCGGCCTGTTTTGCTCGGACGTGATCCCCTCGAAATTACGGCGGTGACGCGTGCGCTCTGCGACGATTCCGTCTGGTGGGCGCGTTCTGGTGCTGGAAAAAGTGTGATCAGCGGACTCGAACTGGCGTTGTGGGATCTCAAGGGCAAGGCGCTGGGTGTACCCGTGTACCAGCTCCTCGGCGGAAAAGTCCGTGATGCCATTCCGGTTTATGCGTCGGGAGGACCGTCACTTTGGCCGCTTGATCAAACCGTGCGGAAGATCGAGCACTACGCCAAGCTGGGCTACCGTGCTGCGAAGCTCTCGACGGGTTTCTACGAGCTGCCTCCGCCCACTCAACTCGGCCATCAAGTTCGGATGAAAGCGGTCCCATGTTCGCACGCGATGAAGCTGAATCGCCTGACGGACATGTTTACTCTGCTGCGTCGTGAGTTTGGTGGTGATATCGATCTGGCGATCGACGGACATCAAGGCGGCGTTCCCAATCCCATCCCGGTGAACGAAGCCGTGGAGATTGCCGAAGCACTCGCCTCGTATCGTCTGCGCTTTTACGAGGAACCACTGGCGTACACAAATCTTGACGGCTACGTTGAGCTGAGAGCGCGTTCACCCATTCCGATCGCAGGTGGTGAAAGCCTGTGTGGACTCGATCAATTTCACGGGCTCATCAGTCGCGGTGGCGTCCACGTCATTCAACCGGACATCGGATTCGTCGGTGGATTGCAGGAAACGATCCGGGTCATGCACCACGCAGAGGCGTCCAATCTCTCCACTGCAATTCACACGGGCGCTTCCATGGGACCTTCGCTGGCGGCATCCTGGCATCTGGCGGCAGCTTCGCACTCGGTTGATTGGCTTGAGCACGTTCAAGCCGCGAGTTCGATCCAGCGGGACATCATGGTGGATCCGTTCGTGGTGAAAGAGGGCAACGTTGCTGTGCCCACGGCTCCCGGCTTGGGAGTCAAGCTGACGCCAGAAATTTTGCAGAAGTACCGTTTCGTTCCGAGTTCCGGAGAACGCACCTGACACCACTATGAAGCTTCTCGTTAATTCTCCGTATCTGTTTTCGTCCGCAAATATCGAGGCGGCCCGAGCGGTGGTTCCTGGACTCGAGGTGAGCGTTGTGCCGTANNACACGTCCGATCCCGACACGCTCGACGGCGGAGATGTCGATGCCCTGGTTACCGAGCTGGTCCCGAAGAAACTAGCGGAGTGGCCACGTTTGCGCTGGATACAGTTGCTGTCAGCGGGTGCGAATCAACTTCGCGCGCACCCGGTGATGACGACTTCGATTCCAGTGACGACGGCGAGTGGCACCCATGGTATTCCGATCGCTCAGTACATCACGTGCGCAGCGCTCATGCTGGCACATCGAATCCCTCAGCTCCTCGAGTTCAAACCCTCGCGTACCTGGCCCAACCGCGTGTCGCTCGCCAGCTTCATGCTCCGTGGACGAACGGTCGGAATCCTTGGATACGGGAGTATCGGCCGTGAAAGCGCGCGGCAGTTGGCGGCGCTGGGCATGCGCATCCTTTGTTACAAACGAGATCCTGATGCTCACCTCGACAGCGGTTACAACGCCTGGCCGGGCACGGGTGATCCCGAAGGAACGCTGCCGGCCGCCTGGTTTGGCCCTGGGCAGTTGCAGGAGATGTTGCCGCAGTGTGATCTCATTGTGGTCACGGTGCCCAGCACCACGTCGACGGAGAGTTTGATCGGAGCGCGTGAACTCTCCCTGCTTAAGCCGACTGCACAATTGATCCACATCTCCCGCGGTGGCGTCGTGGATGAAACCGCGCTGGCGGAGGCCCTTCGTTCAGGCTGCCTGGCAGGTGCGGTGGTGGATTGTTTCGTGAAGGAGCCGACGCTNNAAATCATCCCTTCTTCGACGTTCCCAACCTGATCATGACCCCGCACATGTCCGGGGTGTACGACGCGTTCTGGCCAGCGTTTAACTCTTTGCTGGGAGAAAACCTCCGCCGCTTTGCCGCAGGGCAGAAACTTGCCAATGAGGTGAACCGATCCGAAGGCTACTGAGCTCGCTGTTCTCGATGGACACCGAATCTGTGCGCACCGCGTTTGATTTCTCCCTGCGAGGGCTGCGGTCTGCCACGGCTTGGCAGGGTCACAGTATCCTTCGAATGCCTTATCACTTTCCTACAATGTTTGAACTCTCCTGCATTTTTCGACTGGTTCTATTGGGTGTGAGCATGTCTCCGCTTGGGTTGGTTGCTGCTCAGAAGGGAGAGGCGCAGGTGATACGTCACGGCCCAGAAGACTTCAGGCGGGGTACGTTAGGTGATGCCGGCGCCAATACCTATGTGTCTTCGCGTGGATTCCAGACGATTCACCGCCGGGACCTCAATGGAGATGGCGAGATCGACCTGGTTTTCACTCAGGATCACAATGCCGACTATGCGCCAGATGCGATGATCTATTGGGGGAGTGCCGAGGGCCCCGTTTCCCTGCAGCCTGAACTCCCTGAGTTGCGTTCTCCTTACACGTTGTTGAAGCACGCGGAGCAAGCGCTCAAACGTGTCACCTGGCTTCCGAGCCTGGGCGGAGGCCGCTGTCAGATCGCCGACCTGAACAACGATGGCTACCTCGATATCGTTTCGGGAAACATGATGCACAATTTTCGCCAGGACATGCCCGCCTATGTGTACTGGGGCAGTGCGGTGGGTTTTCGTGAAGCGGAGCGCACGGTTCTCCCGGCCTACATCGCAAGCGGGATCGCCGTCGGCGATTTCAATGGCGATGGTCTGGCTGACATCGCGCTTTCCAATCAGGGATTTGAACGAGGGTTCGACAAACGTTTCGGTGAGTTGATCAATCACCGCGAGTCATTCATTTATTGGGGGCATCCCGCCGGATTCGACGTGTCGCGCCGCTCGGCCCTGCCGACTCTAGCGGCCTCGGATGTCGCCTCGGGAGATTTCAACGGTGATGGCCACCTCGACCTCGCCTTCGTCAACAACTTTCACGACGAGCAAAGTGTCTACGTGTATTGGGGAGATGGAGCGGGCGGCTTCAGTGAGGCACGACGCCAGGTCATTGTTCCCAAAGCCCAGACGGCAAAAGCGGATCGCGCGCTGGAGCTCAATGTCGCTTACGCCGCGGATATCACTGGAGATGGAATCGCCGATCTTTTGGTGGGCGGTACAACGCACGTCTTTGCGTTTTCTGGAGCCGCGGCCGGCCTTTCAGCGAAACCGGTTTTCGAGCTGGCAGCAGACAATGCGCGCGCCTTCGTGGTCGGAGATTTCAATCGTGACCAAAAACCAGATGTTGTGGTGGCCAATGCGGGCATTGAACCTGCCCAGCCAAAATCCATGATCTATTGGGGTGGCGAGACTGGCTACGATTTGGATCGCTCGACCGCCCTCTCCACCCGCGGTGCGATGTCGGTGCAGGCCGGAGATCTCAACCGCGATGGCTTTACGGACCTCGTTTTTGGAAACGTCAATCAAAGCCGAGGAGAGCCGGCACAAATCTTCTGGGGTGGAGTGGATGGATATTCTGACCTGCGGCGGCGCGATCTTCAGGCATTTGGTGCGATGGGAGTGGGTATCGCGGATCTCAATCGGGATGGCGATCTCGACGTGCTTTTGCTGAACCATCTTTCCAGCAGCGGTGAAACGGGTCTTCCCACGTCCATTTATTGGGGAAATCCCGAGCACAGTTACGGCGCAAATGCCTCAAGCCACTATTTTCCTGGAGGCTACATGATGTATTCAATCGCCGACTTCGATGACGATGGTCACACCGATTTGCTGTTGGTGACCGAAGGAAAGCCTTGGATTTGGTGGGGTGGAGCGGAAGGGTACTCAAAGGAACGACGGACACTGATTCCAGTCACGGATTTGCCAGGCGGGGATGGCGTTCTTGGCCTGGGTGTGGCTGACCTCGATGGCGACGGGTGGCTTGACTTGGTTCTTTCGGGGCGTGCGCCCAAAGATTCGGGACCGCGGGCGATCATCGCGTACGGAGGGCCTAATCGCTTCAAGACGGCGAGAACTGAGACGTTCACCTTGAAAGGTGGCCCTTCCACGGTGGGGTCGACTGTGGTGACGATTGCGGATCTCAATCAGGACGGTCGTTTGGATCTCATCTTTCCGCTTCAAGATATTGCGGAAGGAGAGATTCGCTGGGGCAGTGCGAAAGGATACGCCGAGGGGCGGAGCAGCTTTCTGGAAACGAATGGTGCCAGCCACGCGAATGTTGCGGATCTGGACGGCGATGGGAAACTCGACCTCGTGTTTACGAGTGGTTTGATGGGACGACGGAAGCCAGGCCAGACGGTGGTGGGTGGGACGGGAATCAAAGGCACCACGCGGAATAGTTACGCTTCGATCTACTGGGGAGGGAAGGACTGGAACTCTCCGGAGCGAAGCGAGCTGGAGTGCTACAACGGTCTCGATGTCACGATCGCCGACCTCAACCGCGATGGGCATCTGGACCTCGCGTTCTCCAGCTACATGTCGGATACCACCCGGGAACTGCCGGCCATCGTCTATTGGGGCAATGGCACGCGCAGCTACGCCGAGAGCCGTCGTTTATTTTTGGACGCTGCGTCCTCTTCCAGTATGGACGCGGTGGATTTGAATCGAGACGGGTGGCCGGAGTTGATCATTACGAATCACCAGAAAAATTTTAGTCACACCAGCGGTACGTACATTTATTGGGGCGGCGAGAAAGGGTACTCACTCAAACAAAGAACCGAGGTGCCAAGCATCGGTGCTCATCTTGATGCGATGGTGGACGCAGGGAACATCCGCGACCGCCGACTAGAGTGGGAGCTCGTTTCTCCGCTGGTTCACGTCCCGGCCGGTTCCCGGTTCCANNAGCGACTGCGTTGGAATGCGAAAAATGCGCTGCACACGGGAATCAAATTTCAGATTCGGTCGGCAAGCACCAAGGAGGATTTAGCCAAAGCGATGTGGACGGGAACTGATGGAGAAAAAGGATCGTATCTGCTCAGCTCGGATACAGCGCTGTCTCAGCTCCCGGAGGCGCACCCATGGCTGCAGTATCGTGCGGTGTTGACTTCGCAGGATGGAGCCACTTCGGCTCGACTCGAGCAGGTGGAAATTTTCTATGGCCCCCGGTAAGGTGCGCTCGATTCTCCTTCCTTGGAATGTGACGGACATACTTTGCTTCACTCAGATTTAAACAGCCTCTCTCTATGAAAATCGGATCTCGTTTTGCAGCGTTGCGTTTCGTGGGTTTCCTTTCGGCGGTAGGGNNCGGAGCGTGATGCGGCCGAAGTGATTGAGATCGGTTCGCGGTTGGAGCCCTTTGTCGACGAATACCTCATCGAACAGATGGAAGGCGTCGCGTTGCAGCTCCAGACTCCGCGCTCGGAAGGCACGGTGTTCAAATTTGATCGTCCGTGGGAGGGAGGGACGAGTGGATATACCACAATCTTTCAA
>DKKJ01000205.1 GCA_002455175.1 Opitutaceae bacterium UBA6669 | reverse complement strand
CGCCATGTTGATGACGCCCATCAATCCAAAAGTAATCGCCAGACCCAGGGCCATGATCAGGAGAACCGAGCCCAGGCTGAGCCCGCGGAAAAGGGTTCCGACAAAGTTGGCGATCGCGAAATGCCGCTCGATCGACAACACCGCACTGGTCGCCGCCGCCACCACCTCCGGGTTGATTGAGCCCGGTTCTNNCCAAAAGCGCTTTCAGCTCGGTGGCGCCCGCCAAGGAGTGTTTGGCTTGAAAAACACGCGCCGCAGAAACCTGCTGGGCGGTTTGCTCTGAAGAAAGATCGTACATCGCCAACGCCACTTCCAGAGCGTCCTTGACGGCGGCCGACTTTTCCACCGCCTGGCGCCCTTCTAGCAGAGAACGGTGCTCCGGTTTGCGAGCCTGACCTAAACGCTCGACTGCGGAAACCCGTGTGGCCACGTCTGGCGCGGAGAGTCCGGCCAGCTCCGTGACATCGCGCATGGCACGACGGATGGCGCCATCGGTATCCAAAGGGGTGAGACCCGAGGCCTGTAGAGAAAGAGGTTGGCCGTCGGCCCCTCGAATGGGCTTACCATCAGCAATTGACNNTGCAGCAATTGACAAAGCAGCAAATCCTCCGCGGCCATCCGGCACGGTGGACAAAAGAAAAGGAATGCGTCGCCCCGACGCTTCTACATGGATAAACAACTCGCCCTGACGCCACGCCGTCATCACGGGGAGAATCATTTCATCGTCCACGCCGATGAGCGTGCGCAGCTCGGTGGCTTGACGCTCTGGCTCGGCGAGCAGCACGGACAGAAGGCGCTCCCGCCCCGGTGCCAAGGCAGGTTCGGTCTGACCACGACTATGTCCGGCCAACCCCGTCACCACAAAAACCATTAACAAAAAAAACCGCATCGAAAAATTTTGCTTTCCTCAAGCTGCCGGAAGCTCTCGGGCCTCCGGCAGCCGAACAACCATGACGCTGCTAATTTTGATCACCGCTCATGACGGCGGTGATCAAAGGTGGACTTACTTCTTTCCGAACGTTCCCTTGAGGAAGGGCTCGCCGTAGACACCGTTATAGGACTTCAGGATCTTGAACTGTCCGCTTGGGAGGGTTTCTCCAACATAGACATTCTTGGTGAGGTGATGGTTCTTTTGGANNCTTGCCTCCTGGACCATCGAACGAAACACCGCTTTCCAGCGCAGCCGTGACCTTATCCACATCAAAGCTCTTGGCCTTTTCGACCGCCGCTTTCCAGAGGTAAACTCCGACGTAGGACAGCACCATCGGGCTGTTGGTCACGCGACCTTTCTTCTCAATTCCGGGGACCGAAGTCTTTTCCAACCAAGCGAAGAAGGTTTTCTTGAACGCCGCATTCNNGCATTCGCGGGGGTATCAAGTGATTGGAAGTAGCTCCAAGCTCCCAGTTGTCCCACCAAGTCCTTCGTGGGCAAACCACGGAATTCGTCTTCGGAGACCGAGAACGAAATCACTGGGACATCTTCCGCCTTCAAACCGGCATTGGCATATTCGCGGAAGAAAGGAACATTGGTATCGCCGTTCAACGTGCTCACCACCGCGGCATCACCGCTGGCAGAGAACTGTTTGATTTCGGCCACGATCTGCTGGTAATCAGTGTGCCCGAACGGCGTGTAGACTTCCTTGATATTCGCAGCCGGGATGCCCTTCGAAGCGAGGTACTCCTTCAGCACCAGGTTCGTCGTGCGGGGATAAACATAATCCGATCCGAGCTNNCCCTCGTACTGAACGGGGTAGAAGAGCAATCCATTGTTCTTCTCGTAAACCGGAAGCACGGATTTCCGGCTCACCGACGTCCAGCAACCAAAGGTCACTGCGACTTTGTCCTGCTCGAGGAGTTGCTTGGCTTTCTCAGCGAAGAGCGGCCAGTTCGAGGCACCGTCAACCACCACGGGCTCGATTTTCTTTCCGAGCACGCCTCCTTTCGCGTTGATCTCGTCAAACGTGAAGAGAAGCACGTCGCGCAGCGAGGTCTCGCTGATCGCCATGGTTCCAGAGAGAGAGTGGAGAACGCCGACTTTGACAGTATCGGCCGTAGCCGACGAGGTAAGGCCTGCAACCGCCATTGCAGCGGCGGCCAGGGTAGACTTCCAGATATGGGTCATAGAAAAAATGGGCTGTAGCAGTTAACGTGCGCGCGGGAGCGATTTCAGAATTTGAAGCGCATCTGCGCTCCGAGAAAGTGGGCGCTATCGACCACGTGGTTTTTGTACTCCGTGTAGGAGTACNNGCAAGGGAGCAAACGTGCCCTTGGTGAACTCTTCGCCGGAAAGAACTTCACCACCGCTCACCCGGCCGACCAACGCGACCTTGGGGCTGAGCGCCTGCTTGATGAAGAGAAGCCAGAAATAGGGCTCCGCATCGGGCACATCGCCATCGAATTTCGACTGCGAGTATTCCAACGTCAGCGTGGTGTCGCCGATGACGTGCTGCAGCCAGACATCACCTGTCACCACATCGGCACCGTCACTGTCCGTCTGGAGGGCTACCGAGAAAAACGCCGTGGTCGCCTTGCCCTTGTAGGTGTAATAGGCTTCCGCTCCGACGCCATTGTCGAGATCGCCGTCTCCTTTGTAGTAGGTTGGACCATACAGCGAATCAAGCAGAGCAATTCCGGTGGCATACCCATCTCCCGACTTCTCGATCTTTACGCCGCTGTGGTAAGCAGGGATATTAGGGGCTGCGATATTGCCAGAGCCCGGCGACCCCTCCCATCCGTAGGAAATTTGCGTGGTGTTGGTCCAATCGAACGCCTCGTAGCCGAGCCAACTCAGGAATTTCCCTGCCGTGACACTCACACCCTCGCCCAGATCGTAGGAGGCATAGGCGTCGAGGAGAATTGGGTCGTCGGAGGCAAAGCCGAAAAAGCTGATCGTGCCGGTCACCGGCGCGAACTTCGCCGAAGCCGCCAGCTTGTAGGAATCGATGTTGAGCGTGGAGTGATTGTCACCGGGATCGGGTTTGGTGTACCGAGCCGATCCGACAACATAGCCGCTGACGCCGAGATTGTCGTTGATCGCGATTTCGGCCAAAGCCGGAGATACCGCCGCAAGGGCGAACAGACCGGCTACTTTGAGACGCATGTTCATGTGGGTTGGTTTGCTGTTTTAAGGAAAGGCACCCCGAGATTTGCCGCCCGGCCTGGAATTACCGGAGCGTAACGCGGTGCCACCTTCCTTTAGCCAACCCGATGCCGGCGGTAGCACTACCGCTGCGGACACATCATAGACTACTATCAATCAGTCGTTTATATCAATAATAGCGAAATTCATAACCAAAATGACTGTTGCGCTACGCAACACCTGCCGAATTTTCGCTGTCGCGCTGTCCCACTCCGCAACACCTCCAACCTACCTCAAAAACGCCTGGGTGTTCGGCTCGCGTTCGACCACGAGTCGACGCTCGTGCCCACATCTACCGAGTGCAGACATGCGTTTCTTCCTGGCACGGCACGACCCACCGTTACCGTCGGAGTCCGGGCTTTAGTCGGAAACGAGGCAGCCGCCTGGTCACAACGACAATGACTCGCCACCCACGAACGGAGGGCGCCTTACGCCCTTCCGTGCCGGTCCATCATTCCTCTCAGAGCGCCGCGAGGAGCCGTTCCAGCGNNGTTGCTTACGCGCACCCTCCAGCACAGCCGGAGGTGCTTTGCTCACAAAGGCTTCGTTGGAGAGACGCGACTCCGTCCCCGCGATGTGCTTGGCCAATTGTTCCAGCTCTTTGGTGAGCTTCGCGCGCTCCGCCACAGGGTCCAGTTGGATTCCCGTGTCGAGGAAGAAGGTCCCCAAGGGAGTCACCACGGCCGGCAGCGCGGGTTTCTCAGTGGCTCGTTTCAATTCTGCCGCGCCAATCATCCGAGTGAGTTTGGTTCCCGCCGTGCTGAGAACCGACCAATCCGCGTCGGTCGCCAGCACCACGAAGATGACATCACGTATCTGCGCGACCGCCTTCTCTGCCTTCAACTGNNGTGGCCGCCGCATCGACCGTCAGCCCGCGTTTCGCCAAGGCCGAGATCAGCTGATCCGAAGTCTGGATACGAGCGTCCTGTAGGAACTTACCTTCCTCACCATAGCCGAGCAAGGACCAGAGCTCTTCAGTAATGAACGGAGCAAAAGGCGAGAACAGCAGCAGGAACTCACGGATGATTAGATCCTGGACCGCTAGAACATGCGGCTGCGCCTTCGGATCCTGCACACGGGCCTTGGCCACCTCCACGTACCAATCACAAAAGTCGTTCCAGAAAAATGAATACAGCTTCTGGGTCGCCCCGGCAAACTCGAACTCGGTAAAGCCTCGTTCCACCACCCGCATGGTCTCGAGCAAGGCCGCGAGAAGTGCGTGGTCATCATCGTCGAGCTGCGCAGGCTCTAACCGCGCCAAAATCGCGTCCAATGACCGATTGTTGGCCATGGGCCCACTCATCTGACGGAAGCGGCAGGCATTCCAAAGCTTGTTGGAAAAGTTCTTTCCACTTTCGATCCGGTCTTCGTCAAACTTTACGTCTTGCCCCAACGGAGCGATTTGTAGAAGTCCAAAACGAAGGCCGTCTGCGCCATACTTCGCAATGAGATCGAGCGGATCCGGCGAATTGCCCAAGGTCTTCGACATCTTGCGGCCAGNNGCCACCCAGAAGAAAATGATGTCCGCGCCGGTCGCCAGTGTGGTGGTCGGATAAAAGGCAGCGTAGTTGGACTTCGCCATCGCCTCGGCATCAGGCCAGCCCAGCGTAGCGAAGGGCCACAACCAAGACGACGCCCACGTATCCAAAACATCCTCTTCTTGGTCCCAGTTTTCAGGATCCGCCGGCCCGTCCAAGGAAACATGCACCTTGGTTTGATCGACCAGGTCCGCCTCGTTGAGCTTTTCCCGGTCCACACCCTTGCGGTACCAAACGGGAATACGGTGGCCCCACCAAAGCTGGCGGCTGATGCACCAATCCTGGATGTTTTCGAGCCAGTTCAGGTACACCTTGCTCCAGCGTTCGGGATGAAACTGGATCAAGCCGTCGCGCACCACCTGTTTGGCTTCTTCCACTCGAGGGTAGCGCAGCCACCATTGTTGCGTCAGGCGCGGCTCAATGGGCACGCCTGCGCGCTGCGAGTAGCCGACATTGTTTTCGTACGGCTTCTCCTCGATCAGAGCGTCCTTCTCACGCAATAGCTCCGCAGCTTTTTTACGCGCGACAAAACGATCCAATCCTACCAGCTCAGGACCCGCTTCGGCATTCATGGTCCCATCGGCATTCAAGGCATCAATGACCGGTAGGCGGTGACGCTGCCCAATCTCAAAGTCCACCTTGTCATGCGCCGGCGTCACTTTGAGCACACCGGCCGCGAAGACCGGATCGACCGCGGTATCCGCCACAATCGGCATGGCCACGCGCTCACCGAGAGGACGCCACACCGTTTTGCCGATCACCGCACGGTAGCGATCATCGTCGGGATGCACCGCCAAGGCCACGTCAGCCGGAATTGTTTCCGGACGGGTCGTTTCTACCACCAAATGCGTCAACTCTCCCACCGGCTCGACCAGCTCATAGCGCAGTTTATAGATGAAGCCCTTGGTCGGACGCATCTCCACCTCCTCATCCGACAACGCCGTTAGCGAGGCGGGGCACCAGTTGACCATCCGTTTTCCACGGTAGATGTGCCCTTTGTCGAAGAGGCGAATGAACGCCGTCAACACTGCCCGACTATAGCCGGGATCCATTGTGAAGTGGGTCCGATCCCAGTCGCAGGAGCATCCGAGCTGCCGCAGCTGTTTTAGAATCATGTCACCCTTTTCCCCACGCCACGACCAGACGCGCTGGAGAAAGGCCTCGCGACCGAGGTCACGCCGACCCTTACCCTCAGTCTTTTTGAGGTGCTTTTCGACCATCGTTTGCGTGGCAATACCCGCGTGGTCCGTTCCAGGGATCCAACAGGCCGCCTTCCCCTCCAAGCGCGCACGACGAATCAGAGCGTCTTGCAGGGTGTTATTCAACACGTGGCCCATGTGCAAAATACCCGTTACATTGGGCGGGGGGATCACGATCGTATAGGTCTCCTGGCCAGGCTTAGCGTTGCCAGCGAAGCAGTTAGCTTCTTGCCAAGCGGCGTACCACTTGTCCTCTACTTCGCGCGGTTCATAGCTTTTGGTGATCTCAGGCATGAGCAGGTGCGTTGAATCGAATAACCAACCGCCCTCGGTGCAGTGACGCAAGCGGCAAGGTGGTGCCGACTGGAACCCCCATACCCCTCGCGGTCCGTCATCCGCAGCTCGTAAGAAAAAACCTCCAACATCGACATTGGGCTGCATCTGTATAGAATTCCCCAGCGTCCGTTTTGGCGCATCTATGATACTTGGTCATTGAAGGCTGGCCCGGCCGAGGCCGATGCTACCCCTTTGGCCTTCCCCCACACCTACGTCGTATGACCGGTCGCATTCAAAAGCATGCCCGTGAGCGCCTCAATTTTGTAGGCGATGTCCCTGTTGCGGACCGCCTAGCGGCCTGCAAAGCCTTCCTACGCTTGGAAAGCGCGATGATCCGGATGCGGCACGATGCCGGCGCCAGCGGATTGGAAATCGCCCACGCCCGGGCAGGCATGGTCGACGTGTTGCTCGGGCATCTCTTCGACTACGCGATGGCGTCGTTTGTCCGCCAACATGGAGAAATGCCAGCCCCTGTAGCACTGATTGCGTTGGGCGGCTACGGCCGCAGCGAACTCAGTCCGCTCAGCGATATCGATCTTCTCTTCCTCTTCCCGCCGAAGTCCAAACCGTCGGTGATCAAACCTCTCCAGGAACACCTCAGCAATGAGATCCTCTACATCCTTTGGGACTGCGGTCTAAAAGTAGGCCACTCGATTCGCACCGTCGACGAAACCTTTGCTGAAGCGCGTGCCGATATTCAGACCAAAACGGCTCTTCTCGAATCCCGTCTGATCGCGGGAACGACTGCGCTGTATGAAGCCTTCGTCACGGCATACCGCGCGTTCTACCACGAAGAAAATCCGCGCGGCTACATCGCGGCCCGTCTCGCCGATCAGGCATCACGACGCGCCAAATATGGCGACACCGTCTTCCTCCAGGAACCCGACATCAAAAACGGAGTGGGCGGATTACGTGATTATCAGAACGCCCTCTGGATGGCCCGGGTCAAATTGGGGATCACCACGCTCGACGAGATCGCCACTCAGTCCTACTTGCGGCAAAACGAGGTACGCGATTTTCGGCGCGCCTATACCTTTCTTCATCGGGTGCGAAACGAGCTGCACTTCCAAAGCAAGCGCCCGACCGACGTCCTCGCCTTGGACGTACAACCCCGCGTGGCGTTAGGACTTGGATACACCAGCAGCGACATGCTGGGACGCGTGGAGCAGTTCATGCGCGACTACTACCGTGCGGCGCAGACCATTTACCGTGTTTCCAAACTGATCGAGAACCGCCTAGCCCTCACGCTGGAGGCGCTGGATCGCAATCGGATCTCCTTCCGCGACGCCGTCCGCGCACGACGGATGGAAAAAAGTAAGCGAATCGACGGCTTCGTCTTGCGCGGAGGAGAGCTCGCCGCCGAGTCGCCCGAGGTGTTCAAAGAAGACCCGGTCCGGATCGTGCGCGTTTTCCGCCACTGCCAACAACTCGGCGTGAAACCCGACTTTGCGCTGCAAACGCTCATACGTGACGCCATTCCGTTGCTGACGCGCCACGTACAACAATCTGCGGACNNTCAGCACGAATTTTATCACCGCTACACCGCCGATATTCACACCCTGCACGCCATCCGCGAGCTGGACAATATTTTCACAGATGCTGAGCCGATCAGTCTTAAATATCGCTCGACGCTCCACGAAACTCCATCTCCCACACTACTTTACCTAATTCTTTTGCTTCACGACATCGGAAAGGCGCGGGGCATCAAAGGTCATGCCGAAAGTGGGGTCGCCATTGCCGAACCCCTCCTGGATCGGATGCAGATCGACGCGACGAGCCGGGAATTTGTCACCTTCGTGATCAAAAATCATCTCATCATGGCACGGTTTTGGCAGAAGCGAGATGTAGATGATCCAAACACTGCCACTGCCTTTGCCGAATTGGTCGGAGACGCCGACCGCCTTCGGTATCTGTACGTGCACACCTTCTGTGATGCGCGCGGGACGGCCGCGGGGCTGTGGAATGGATACAAGGATACGCTCCACACGACCCTCTTTCGCGCTACCCTCGAACGTTTCATCCACGGCGCGGCCCTAGATACCCACAACTCCCAACGCATGCAGATGACTTTTCAGGAACTCGTCACCAAAAACATACCTGGGATCAGCCAGGACGAGATTGCCGCGCACTTCAACCTCCTGCCCGAGCGCTATTTTATCCACACGGACACGAGCGAAATTTCGCTGCACATCCAAATGGTTAATCGGCTGCTGCACTCCATTGCTGGCGCCGAATCCGTGAGTTCGTTGCGACCCGTGATCGATTGGAAGGACGACCTGAATCGCTCCCTCACTGTGGTCAACGTCGTAACGTGGGATCGCGCGGGCCTTTTCTACAAGCTAGCCGGCGCATTCAGCGTAGCTGGTCTTTCCATCTTAGGAGCCAAGGTCATCTCCCGCAGCGATCACATCGCCATCGATACCTTCTATGTCGTCGAACCCGGACGAGGCGTGGTACAGAGCGCACACATTCAGGAAACATTTGCCCGCACCGTTGAGGCTGCCTTGGTGCAAAATAAAGATCTTCTCCCGGACATCGTGGCGCAGGCAAAGAAACACGCATCATCCAGCCGTTACTTGAGCAGTGCGAAAAATGGTGATGCCTTGCACACCTCATTTCCGCCAACCGTGGATGTCTATCACGAGCTTTCGATGCAGCGGACTATCGTGGAGCTCCAGGCACGCGACGAAATCGGACTGTTGTTCCGCCTAGGCAAAACAATCTCTGACCAAGGATTTGACATCACGTTTGCGCGTGTCGGCACAGAGCGCGGAGTCGCCATCGACACCTTCTACATTGAGGACGCGTCTCATGGTGCAGTCGCAGACCCTGCCCGCTTGCACACCCTACGTGACGCTCTGCAGTTGGTAATTTCTCCCGTCGAAGAAGTACCTGCCGTCCAGCCGATTTAGCCTGTATTGGCCTGCGACCAGCAGCACCAGCAATTCCTGGCAACGAGTGGGCACCACCGGTAGCTGCGCTCCGCATTTAAACTCGAGTTTGTGATGAGAGCATTCCCCTAAGTGGAAGGCCCTCGCTATCGTCGCTGAGACCAAATCACGGCCCCTCCAAAGCAGGTGAGCGTGTTGCCCTCCTCGATCTCCCATCACTTCCGGTAGTCCAGAGCCGGAGCGCGATCACCGATCAGGGGCTCGTAAACAAAATTATCCCCCCTGCGCCGCCTGAGTTCTGCTTTAGCTTCGGCCAGCACATTCGGTTGTGTAAAAAGATCCACNNTCAACGCGAGTGACTTTGCAGCCACCAACCGACCTTTGGTACAGATCGTGGTCGCTCCCGCCGCCGCTGCCTGCCAGGTGTGCGCGAAGGTTCCAGGGACCCAGGTCGCCGTCCGTACTCCCACGGTGGGCACGGCATAGCTCACATCGCCCACATCCGTCGAACCACCGCCTTCTCCCTTGGGATCAATCCGGAGCGGCTGCACATCGAAAGCCAATTCCAACGCCGCATGGCGGCCACCCGGGAGTGATTTCCCCAGGGTTTCAGCGAAACGCTTTTCCTCGTCATTGTAACGAAAACCACCAATACGCTCCAAATTCGCCTGCGCCACCCGAGCCAAAGCCTCATTAGGCAAAAGATCATGAACCCCGCCGGTGATTTCCCATTCCACCGTCGTACCGGTCCCCATCGCAGCTCCTTTGGCCGCTTGAGTGACCCGCTCAAATACGTCCTTCACCACCAAGCGATNNTCCTGGTGACGGACATAATAATAGACTTCCGCAAATGCTGGGACGACGTTGGGGGCTTCTCCGCCCTTCGTAATGACATAGTGGATGCGCGTATCCTGTAGTACATGTTCACGCATCATATTGACCATATGGTTCATCGCTTCCACGCCATCCAAGGCAGAACGCCCCCGATGAGGGGCGGCCGACGCATGTGCGGCCACTCCTTTAAAGCGGAACTTGGCTGAAATGTTGGCTTTGCTTGGACCCGTGGTGGTCGCATTGCTATCCGAAGAATGCCAATGCAACGCGGCGTCCACATCGTTGAACAAGCCGGCACGTACTAAATAGACCTTTCCCGACCCTCCCTCTTCCGCCGGGCAGCCATACACACGTAATGTGCCTTTCCGTCCAGTGGCCACCATCCACGATTTGATCGCAATGGCCGCCTCGACTGAACCAGCACCAAAAGCATGATGACCGCACGCATGAGCCGCCGTCGAGCCGGGACGCTCTTGTTTTTCAGGGGAAGCTGCCTGCGACATTCCAGGGAGAGCATCGTACTCGGCAAGAATCCCGATCACGGGCTGACCGCTTCCAAAGCTTGCAATAAAGGCTGTCGGCATCCTGNNTCCCCGCCACGCCCGCCTGCACTTCAAATCCTGCCGCTTTCAAACGATCTTGGAGAAGCGTCGTGCTCTTAAACTCCTGGAATCCCACCTCCGCCAATTCCCAAATCTTATCCATGATCTCGGTGTAAGCGGCCTGGTCCCGATCAATCTGCGCCAGCACCTGAGCCTTGTTCGTCTGGGCTTGCAGACTGAACACTCCCATGAGGCAAACCCCCGCCAAGACTAAACAACGCATGATTCTCATGATCAGTATCGCCTCAGAAAGAGGGCTGAACCTCAAGCTCACATCACGACAAGCTACCGTGAGAACGACTCCCCCGTCACTTTCTCTTCAAAATAAAAACTTCGAATGAAGACGATTCAGGCCAGAGCGCAGACAGGTCCGCTTTGATTCCTTGCGAAGCGACAACGAGGTACCTCACACAGGTCGTACACGGCGCGATCCACGCAACCAGGCTCTCAGGCGTGCCACCCGTTTCCAGAGTCCAAACGTGACTTGATATTTCCAACGTATCCAACGCGATCCATTCGGATTGAAGTGCTTGAGGTAGACATCGCGATTGGCGTCAAAAATCGCGGTCGACATGCGGTCGAAATCCTTCCCCACACTCAGACCTTTGAGGTGAACTATCGCGTGACTACCATCGTAGACAATACGGTATCCTGCCTTCCGCACGCGAATGCAGAGATCAAGATCGTCTCCGTACATGAAGAATTGCTCGTCGAAGCCACCCATGTGATCCAAGACTGATTTGCGCCCCATCATAAAGGCACCATTGATCGCGCTCACATCATAAGTGCCGTCTTTCGGGAGGTATGTCAGGTTGTAGCCCGCAAATAATCTCACGTTGGGAAATGCTCCGGCTAGCCCACTCGCCCGACAAAACCCATCCCACATAGTCGGAATGGAACGTCGGCACGCCAGATCCATGCTACCATCCGCCAACTCTAGCCGCGGTGAAATGAGTCCTATTTCTGAATCAGCTGACAAACGTTGCAGGCAGTGCTCGAAAGCCTCCGAGTTCGAAATGGTGTCGGGATTCAAATACACGACATAGTCTCCGCGGCACAAAGAGTAACCGCGATTGTTCGCTCTACCAAAACCGAGATTTTCGGCAGGGTTAAGATATATTACCCACGGAAACTCCGCCGCGACCAGTCGATCCAGTCCGTCATGACTGCACGAGTTATCTACTACAATGACTTCAACGGGCCGTCGAGAAAGCGTTCGCGGTAAGGACGACAGATTGCCTCGCATCTCGTTAATTGAGCGGTACGCGACGATGATGACGGAGAGGATCGGTGCCATCATTAGGTCAATCAGCGGAGGTCAACGCTAGCTTTCGATCTTCGGGACACGGTCCACTCCTCCCGCACAGTCCATCCCAGGTTCCGAGCAGAACGGCCCGTAACTTCTTTGGGCGGTTTTTTTCGAATACCAAAACGCGGATATAATTGTATCCAGCAAACACGCTATCAAACAACGCCCAATGCGGATGGCGCACAGCATAGCGGCGCCACATCGTAATCCGATTTCTCGCCATGAAGTAATGCCTCAGCGGTGAATGGTGCGTGGGACGAAAGTCGTGCCCGAGTGCGGAGTGGCGCGTCCTCTCTCCCAAACTATGCTCAAGGAAGGCACTACGGGCAACGCAGACGCGAAAACCTTCGTCGATGACCTTCAGGCAAAGGTCGTTGTCGACGTAATCGATAAACAGCGACTCATCGAAGCCCCTGACCCGCTCCCATGCTCGAAGTGACACGAGCGAGCCAGACGTGATCACGGACGTGACTGCGACGAGATCATCGTCTTCGCACGGTAGTCGTCTAAACAAGAAGGGCCANNCGCCGTTGCCAGCAATGCAGAGACCATGCCTGCTTGAGGAAGACTATCCTGGTCAAACGTGATCATCCATTCGTAACCCCGCTCTCGCGCCCAGGCGGCACCGCGATTGAGGGCAGCCGCGATCCCGGCATTCTCTGTCAGAGGAAGATAGGTAACGAAGGAAAGCCTCGCAATCGACTGACCAATCTCCTCCGCAGAGCCGTTGTCTACCACAACGATATGATCACACTCCGCACTCATCACAGTGATTCGTTGCGTCACATCCTCATCAGGGTGGTAGGTTACCACCACACCACAGGGACGCCTTCGTGCATCACCAGAATGCTCATGGATAATTTTGCTCAAACCGCCTCCCCTCCACGTAGAAAACATTCCAGCTTCGCTACCATGGGGTCAAGCGTAAGAGCCTGCATGTCAGCATGCCCCTGCCGCGCTAGCCGAATACGCAGAGCGGTGTCACTTCGCAAACGAAGTATAGCGAGACGCAAAGCCTCATGATCACCCGGAGGGTAAAGAAGAGCATTTTGCTCATGTCGCAAAAACTCGCGATGACCACCGATGTCGGTGGCTACTAATCCGCATCCACACTGCAACGCTTCACACGCCGGCAGTCCCCACCCTTCAGAGTGGCTGGGAGCGATCATGATGCTCGCCTGATTGTAGGCCGTTCGCAATGCCGTCTGCGTGGGGTTATAGTGATAAGCGATGTAAGTCGGCCAATCAGCCGGAATGGAGGTGGTGGAAAAGGCAGCGCATTTCCAAGTCAAAGGCCCGGTCTGCACTCGTTCCATCGCAGCGAGAACATCGCTCGATCCTTTCTGGACGAGCGGATGATGAGGCCAGAGAAGAGTATTAGGATCGCGGGACTCCACCGGCTCATCCAAGCCAAAACCCTGCAAGTCGACGCTATTTCGATGGTGGAGAGCAGTTGACCCAGCCTCAGCAGCCAAGTCACAGAGCCATTGGGACACTGCAAATTTCCGTAAGGGCAGTTGCCAGGATTGTTCGACACGCTCTCGAGAAAAATCCCAGGTCTCGTAACCTTGTACGAAGTAGAATTTTTTTCCCGCTGTCGCCGGCCAATGCGCAATCATTTCGGCAGTCCGAACCGATGTAGCTATGACGGCATCCGCAGATATAGCCCAACGATTCGACAAAGTTGGCCGCCAGTGCACTCGAATGGAGGGACGCAGCCGAAACCAGCGTTCTGGCAAGTAAGTCCGCGTCACGGCCCAAAGGTAGAAACGACCGGCCCGCAATATTCTCTTCCCGGCAGACCCAGGAGCTAAATCTGAGGGCATGATAATCGTCACCTTATGTCCTCGATCCGCGAGAGCATTCGCATAGCGAAAAACCATGCGGGCGCCACCGGCTGGATATCGAGCGCCCCCGGGAAGGACAAATGTCAGTTTCATCGCAGTCTCGCTAGAGTAACTAACGCGCCCAGGAGCTTCCAGATTGCTCGGACTGCGACAAAGCACACATTTTTCAAGACTGACGGACTGTGCCGCAAGAGCACCCTGGCCGCCTCAAGTTGGGCAAGTCGACGCATGCTCTCGCGCTCACTAATTCCCTTCGTATCAAACCGGGCTAAACAGACGGAAACGACATCGACCCGACCGATTCGATCCATGAGGCGAAACCATAAGTCGTAATCCATCGCTATTCGTAGATCGTTTCTAAATCCACCGACCCGCACTACAGTTTCCCTTCTGACGATGGCTGCGGGGTGTAGCGGCCAACACACTACAATGGGCCACTGGTATCGGAGATGAGGCATCGCCATGGGTTGAGGATCGCCATCGCGCTGGATAGCACCGAAGATGGCATCGCCCCTGGTTTGGGACAAGTAGGCTAGCAGCCTAGCGGGATCTAAAGCTTCATGTAGAGCATCGCCCCCATTGAGAAACCAGATCCAATCAGAGTTAGCCGCCGCACAACCCGCATTAAACGCATCTGCAATCCCTCGGGGCTCTCGAGCAATTCTGAGGACTTCCCCAGGTACTAAAGAAAAGTCTTCTTCGCCCCCATCTATGACTACGTGCTGTACTCCTAGAGCACGTAGCGGTTGCAAGCTATCCAGCGTCCGGCGGAAACCCACCGGATCATCTTTGGTGATCGTGATGACGGTGAGAAGAGAACGAGCTGACACACTCGCTTCTCGCTGCCCCGTCTTCGGGAGATTCGGTAGTGACGAGCCATTCANNCGACGAAGGCGTACAGAAAACCAACTGGCCACTCCATCGGCGGTAATGTGGCAAGACGCGCTTCATGAAATTTTGCCGCGCTCTCCGAAGTAAAGAACCTCGGTTGGAACTAAGGCGCTGGTAACCCAGTTGCGGGTAGACGCCGAACTGGCGGGCGAGTTGCTGTTGATGTCGAACCAGGCAGCGTAGGTAAGGCAAATAGACCAAGTCTCGAACTCCCGGAGTCAAGGGCACCCCATAGTTACGAAGTCCTAACTCGAACCATCCAGGGATCAGTTCGCGGATGCCCTGAAAATGGAAAAAAAGGAGAGGCTCACCCGCTACCTTCAATTTATCGTTTTCGCTCCACAGCTGGGTTCGCTCCACATTCCAAGGCGCTAGGTTCACCCCTCGATGCGTATGCGCAAACACCTCACGAAAACGGGAAGGAAATTGGTCCAAATATCCTTGATCGGCATAGCGGTTGCCTTGGACATAGTCATAACACCACTCGAGACAGCTCTCCATCCACCACTCCACGCAGCCTATACCACTCGAGGTTCTGCGGAAAGGAACCCAGCCGACATTGTAGGTGCCACATTCTGCAAGATGAGAAAGCCTATCCGGAAAATGATGCGGCACAATACTTACATCAGCGGAGCCCTGTTCGGCGAAAACCTGTGACGGCGGCCCAAAGAAAAAAAGGTCAGAATCCAAGTAAGTGACATGATTTGCTAAAGGGAAAAGATCGAAGCTGCGCCTAATCAGTACAGGTGTGGCGGTAAAGTAGAACTCCACTTTCGATCGATTCGACTGAACCGCAGCATAGTCAGGATTACTGGCGAGGAAGTGATCTATGGAAATGGGGTAAATCTCCTCTCCACCCAAACTTTTCATGATCGTAAACGTCACCTGGTCAAAACACAAAACTGCCATTCTAAATGGCTCAGCTTGCGCCAGCAGAGATTCTCTGAGGCTGAGTAGCCGAGCAACATAACCTTGATCGCAGTAAGTGCAGAAGTAATACATGATCCGCCGTTGATGACGCTGTTAGAGAGATCGCGAGGAATGCCTCTTTCTGTAAAGCGTCCCGTGGTATTGCACCGCAGACGGATCGAGGTCGTCAAATCCCGGCCACTCCATCACGAGTTCGTACCTCTTCGTAATGACTGCCTCCACGCGATGCCGGCTTAACAACCAGCAGGGATAACTCCCGCCACCGAGAAACGGCGGCGTGTGTTGCACCGTCAGCCGTTCTCGACCGTCACGCACAAACGGATTCCTGTCCAACAGGAGAAATTCCGCATCGCTTTTCAAAACGTCCGCAAGAACTTCATAAGGTTTTTCCAAGTAAGGCAGCACTGAGGAAAGCATAACTACGTGATAGGGCGCTGCGGAAAAGGCCTCCGTTAGATTCCCGAAAAACCGGAGTGTTTCATTCTGAAACTCATACCCCGCCCGCACAAATTCCGGCTGTTCGACCACACACCAAAGATCCAATCCCAGACCGCTCAGCTGACTCGCGTGCTGGCGCCAGGTGCTCCCTAGGCCACCACCGAAATCAATCANNAAGTGAGCTCCCAAGCATGCAGACACTTTCTGAAATGCCTCCAAAAGGGGCCGGTGAAGCGACTTTTCTCGGAAAACGTGCCCGTCCCGGTCCCAGAGACCTTGTCCTGTGATCACCTGGCGAGTCGCATCAACGACGCGATCGAGGACGGCACCATCAGCATAGCCCTTAGACGACGACATGGCTTCAGACCATGTGCGGAACTCACCACGAAACCAACGCCAACGCCGCCTCTCTCTTACATAGCGGCGAATCGAAGAGGGTATAATACTTTTGAGTGCCCTAAGCATTACTATCCGGGTCTACGTCTCGATTAGTGCCAAAAGTTGGTTCGCGTCGCCTGTTTCCCACGACGTCACTGCATCTAAAATACGCGAAATCTCTAAATCCTCCTGAGATGACGGCTTGACCACCCCGACAAGGTCGGCGCTACCGGGGAGACCGAACCAATTGATGACGCAAGAACTCATGCTTTAGCTGGCTGTACAGTTGAGGAAACGCACCCTAGCAAGGGGGCGGGAACGATCGTCGTCTCCAAAGATTGGTTACCTTCGAAATAGGCATGGAAAACCTTGAGAGCGTCGGCGTTCGTGTACCTACCCGTCCTCACCTGATACCACTCACGCGATGATCGCTCGTTCTGAGTCTCCAAAAAAGACCATCGGACCTGTACGTGTTTTTGCCCCAGAGCCGAGAGCGCACTGAGTCGATGGTTGCCATCTAGAACCAAATAAGCAGCCTTACCGTCGCTGCGTACGAGTCTGCGAACGCGGATCGGACAACCAAATCTTTTCGGCTGATATCCATGTGTACGGATACTGGCGAATGCGCGCTCTAACCAATCGAACTCTTCCGTTATTCTCGACCAAGGAATGCCTTCCTCTGAAAAGTGCGTGAGGATGTCCGGACACTCCTCGGGTCGCCTTAACCAGGCAGGACCAGACGTGAAATTTTGCCACGGATAGTTCCAAAGCGGTATCTCATGCTGTAGGCAGATCCCTAGTGCCTGTCCAAAGTGGCGCGGCCGATAGTATTGTAGGAAGCGTACAAACCGATTTCTCACGTCTGAAAGCGGCAACCCGGCCTCGACCCCACGCAGATAGCTCTCGTACGGATGATACTCTTCACATCCATAACGGAACGCCGCATAATGCACGCATCGAGCGATGGGGACAACATCGGTTTTCGTGGATACCCGTATCAACCAACTCCGCAGTTGTTTCATACGTTCGCAGCTAGCACTTTGTCAGTTGATACACCACAGCAGCTGGCCCGGCGTGATTATCTAAAAGATCCCGGTGCNNTGATTGCAGAGATTACTTTCGTCATGCGTGTAACTCGTGATATGAGACCAAGGCTGCTGACTCGGCCGCGGCCGCAGGCTTCGATACCAATGCCGAAAACGCGCCACCGCAGTTGACTCCTCGCGCTTCCTCTCCTCCGTTTTAGCCTGCAAGACCTCGAGAAGAATATCTCCTCGGCAGACCCGCCTAAACTCTCGCAATGCTCTCTCAACGACAGGAGCGGGCAAAAGATGAATAAATCGCCAGCTTAATATAGCATCCACGGCGTCGTCTGCGAACGGTAGATGTTCAGCATCTGCCACCCCCGTATCTACTTCAACCTCGGGATATCGGCGTGCGATCTCTGCAACCATGTCGGCCGAGATATCGCGCGCTA
>DKKJ01000096.1 GCA_002455175.1 Opitutaceae bacterium UBA6669 | reverse complement strand
CGCGAGAGACCGCGTCCCTCCTTTGGAAAAGCTGAAAGCTGAGATCTAAATCTCGTCGAGACAGTTCTGAGACCCCTCCGGAGCGAGCCCCTCCACCGGAGTTACGCCAGAGGAGCAGGGATCGAGTTCGGAGTCCTGCCTTTTAGGCAGTCCGAAGAATTTCATCGGATATCGAAAAATACGCAATTACTGGCTGCGGAGCGATTTGAGAAAGAGAATCAAGGATTCAACTTGGGCCTCTGAAAGCACCCCACCAAATCCCGGCATGGCCACCTCTACGTGTTCATAACCTAGAACCGTCTTAGCTCCCGGTTCCAAGATCGACTCTCGGAGATACGCTTCGTCCGCGATCCTCGTGATGGAGGTGCCTCCTCCCGCCGAGACCTTTCTCGGAGATCCGTAAAGGCCCACAAAGGAAGGTCCCGCCATGACGCGGCTCTCATCTGTGCTGGCGTGACATCCCACGCAGCCAAATGAGGTATAAAGCGAAGCACCGATTTCAGCACTACTCTCTTCTTGGTTGGCCGCAGATTCGCGAGGGGTGAGATCGACGGAAATCGAACCATACCCTTCTTTCACCGGGTCGAAAAGGGAGAGCTCTCGTGGGCTGAGGTGGAGTTCACCTTTCTGAGGGCCAGCCCCTTCAGATGGCAGGGTCCAGCTGACCTTGAGTTGCATGGCTGGACGAATGTTCGGAACGGCGATGAACACGGTGCGCTTGTCTTGAGCCAGGTAGAGTTGGCTAGGAACGAGACGGTCATGCCCAGGTTGACCGTNNCCCGTGACGGTTGTATTGAGAGGACCCATACCGGTAGCTGCGGCGATAGTCCCACGCGGTGAGGACAAAAGCGTCGGGATGGGCTGTAGTGGTTTCAGGAAGCTCGTGAGCGAACTCCAGGAGAACTCCCTGAGTGGTGGCCTCTACACGAACCGGCGTGGAGAGCGTGGCATGATTTTGGCGAACGCGCCCGAGTCCGGCTAGGTTGGGAAGTGCGCTCCCGAAGCCATAAATCTGAAATCCAGCTAGGTAGAGGTTCCCGTCTTTAGGGTTGATCGCCCCGTTGAGTGGTGTGAACCGGAAGTCACGGGTCACGCTAGCGACGGCGGGCTGAGATCTCGCCTGGTCGAACGGGCCGATCACCTGAAGGATTTCGGGACGGTTGAAGCCGATAATGAGAAGGCTTCCGCCCAGCGGTCCTAGATTTCCTTCGGGCACCCAAATTTGGGACGTTGCGGATGCACACACGTTGGGCGGCATCCACAAAACGGGATCAATGATAGCTGAGGGGTACTTCTCGCGCTCCTGAAATGAGCTCAAGTGGCCGTAAAACCCGCCCTTTTCGACCAGCTGCAGCGGGGTTGCGGGGATGTACTCTCCTTCTTGGTCCGTGGAGGTGACCATTCCCGAGATAGGGTGAACGGTCGCGTTGGGCTGGCGAAATCCGTAACCCAAAACCCGGCAGGTCGATCCATCGGGAGAAATCCAGAGAATCGACCCATTGTGCTTTCCGAGCGTCGACGATTGTTGGCCGCCCTTGGCGATCACGAATCCCCCATCCGGAGCCAGTCGAAGCGAGCTCGCGTATTCTCTGCCGTCGGCAGTTTGGGCAAAAACGTTTGAGAACAACTCGTGTCGATCTGCTTCACCATTCGCGTCGGTGTCGCGCAAGACCCAGATACCGTTTCGATCGAAAACGTGGATCTCGTCGTGGCGAAGTGCCAGGGTAAGAGGCTCGNNCCGGCATAGCGCTGCCAGTGGATTTCTCCGGAGGGATCCTCTAGGCCTTTGATCAGCCAAACATCGCCATCGAACGTAAGGCCTACGGCGGTGCCGTCTGACTTGAACTGAATGTCGCTGAGTCGAACCGCTCTGCGCCAAGGATTCGTTTCAGGGAGCGCGAGATCGTCGACGACAAAAGCCCCCGTCGATGGGGACGGTGTAGCCTTTGTGGGGATACTCTCAGGCCAGCGCCTCGAGAGATCTCTGATCTTAGGAAGGGAAGCTGACGTTACTGCATGAGGAGATTTGAGTGGATAAACGACTCGTAACGACAACGGGTTTTCGTGCGCGGGAAGATGCAGGCACCAAACACCGTGGGATTCCTTCAGTTCTACACCGCTGGTCGGTACATCTATTTCCAGCCTAGGAATGGCGTTTCCAAGAAGGCTGCCAAGGACCAGCAATCGAGGCGTGGTACTCTCTTCTACGGCGAGGTGTCGAGTGACTTCCACGAGACCCGCGTGTACCTGCGCCGTGAAGGACTCCTCGATTTTTCGCTTCGCTACGACGTACTCCAGAGTCACTTGGTTGTCTCTGAGGTGAAGGGTGTTGAAGCGGGCGTGCGACGGGTCGAGTGCACCGCGCCCCACCTCTTCAGGCGAAGGAGCGGGCGGTCGGGGATCATCAAAAGAAAAATGTGACCTCAACTGCCAACCGGGATAGAGGCCGTTGACGACGAGTACTGTCCCGATGGGCTCGGGGAGCGTACGCTGCCCACCGGCAGATTTTTTGGAAGGATCGTGGTAGGAGAGGGGCGCCATCGCCCGCGCCGTAATTTCACCTCCCTGCCAAATTCCCGCGACACGAAGGAGATCGAGATCAAAGGCGATGCGAACGTCTGCATCCGCTTTGATAATGAGGGTGCGAGGACTGAGGTTATTTTCTCGAAAGGCGAATCCGGATTTCCGCAGGTCGACGACCGAGGAATAGAAAGGAAATGTAGGTTCCACCCAATCCGCCCAGCGTGACGGTGCAGGTGTTGGGGTTTGGCCCGTGACCGCGGGCGCTCCCATCATCCCAATTGTCAGCAAAGCGACCCGAAACAACGATCGAGAGCGGGTGCTATGACGCTTTGGTTTCACCAGACACCTCTCACGCCGAGCTCATACATGGGATCGCCGTAGGTGGTATAGTGGAGCAGTCGACCGACGGATTCATAGATTTGCGGGCGAGCAAAGAGATTACGAACTTGGAGATAAGGAGTGAAGCGCTGATTGATCCGGTAATCAATTCTCAGATCCACGAGTGCACGCGCTGCCGAGAAGCGCTCCTCGTTGAAATACTGATTTGCCGTGGTGCCGCTGTAGCGGACCGTGCGACGTGTAGAGNNAGTTGATCACGACGTTCAGCTGTTCCTTGACCGCGTGCGTGTGCAGTGCCCGCTTTACCTGCTCGCGAATGGAGGCGTCGAGCGCGGTGTCGATGGGGTCGAATACCTGCGACGTTTCGATCCCTTCTACACGCAGAGCGGTGTAGTTCACTTGAAGACCGAGACCTTTGAACGGTTTGGGCAGGAAGTTCAGCGTTTGCGCATACGCCAGCTCGATCCCATTGTAGTGCCCTGGGTCTTTGATGTTAAAGAGGCTCGTCAGGTTGTACCGATCCAGTGGGTAGGTGAGTGTCGAGGGGTCGAGGCCGACCGCGGCGGCAGCGGAGGGGGTGAGCTCTTGCGAAGCGGAAATGATGTAGTTGTAGAAATCTTTCCTGAAGATCGACGCCGAGAAAAAGCCTGAGTTCTTGAGGTAGTATTCGGCGGAGAGGTCATAGTTGTTGACCTCGTAGGGTTGAAGGTTGGGGTTGGCGATTGCGATCCGGCCATCCGCCCCCGTTTCCTCGTTCGGCTCTGTGATGGTGAAGCGCGACGGAAGCAGATCATTGTAGTTCGGAAGCCCGATTGTTTGTGCGGCACCGAAGCGGATGAGAAAGTTCGAATTGACGTTGTATTTGATATTCAGTGACGGGAAGTAATCGGAATGCTCAAACCGGCCCTTTTCGCCCGCTTTGCGGTCCACGTTATCCGACTCCCGGCTTTCACGTCGTACCCCGGCAATGACGAGCAGATTCGGCAGGGGTTTGATGTCGGCTGNNCATCGAAACGTGCGAGGACATCGCTGGCGGTCGCGCTGGGCGCCGGACCGTAGGTTTCGTAGGCGCGATAGATGCTGGGCCATACGTTTCCGCGTGTTCCAAAGCCGAGGCTACGTCCGCTCCAGACTGGGTCTCGCAGGGTGGCGAGAGCGGGGCCGGTAATCGTCAAGCTTCTCGAATAAAATAGGTTGTGAATATTTCGGCCTACATTGTCTCTCCGGGCGCCCAGCTTGATCCGCACAGGCATGCGGAGCGTGAGATCTTTGGTGTAGTCCAGTGAGACGCCGTCCCTGGTATCGACGCCGGTTCGAGAGTTATGAGTGACCGAGTTGATACTGCGCCGAGAGTGGTCATCGATGTCGACCGGTGCGCCCGTGGCATCGGTCACGCGGAATTCCGGGGCGATCTGGTCAAGTCCTGAAAAGGCTACGGTGACACCTGTAAGGTTGGTGTTGACGTTTGAATAGTACCCCTCCGATGCATTGCGATACTTGCTGTAAGACTGACTCCAATACGTGCTCAAATTGAACTTCCCTCCGGATTCGAGGATGTGTTCGACATTTAAACCGGTGGCATAGGTGACGCCATGCTTCCAGCTTTGTACTTGGTTGAGCGGAACTGATCCTCGCGAGGGAAGTCCGGTGATCGAGTTGCCAGAATAGGCTGGTGACTGTCCCACCGCCAGCGGCGCAAGCGCTCCGGTGAATACGCGGAGGTCCCGTTGGGAGAAAATCATATCGAACCAATTCCACTGCGCGCTCAGAGAGATTTTAGTGCGTGCTCCGGGGCGCCAGTCCACTTTGCCGGAGGCGCTTCTTCGATTGGTGTTTTTCTGTTCGTTTAACAGATGCCAGCCAGTGGGAGCGGGATTGAGCGGCAATCCACCATTGGCGGGATTGAACTCGGGGATGTACTCGGAACGCGCCATGTTGGTGTAGCGTTGTGAGTCTGACACGGTGAGATTGAAACCGAGGTTCTCGTTGAGTCGGGTGGAATAGTTGGCATCGAACCCGGGCAGCAGCTTGTGATTCAGACCTTGCCCCCAGCCAGGAGTTTTCCCCGTCGTGATCGAGCCCGTGGTTCCGGCGACGAATGCGCGATACGTCAGGCGAGAGCCTTCGCGATCGAAGGCACTTTTGCTCACCAGATTGATGGCGCCACCCGTGCTGGTTGCCGGTTGATCAGGAAGCACGGTTTTGAAGACCTCCACGGTCTCTACGTTGTTGACCGCGACCTGTTCGAACTCGAAGGTGCGACTCAGGTTACCTGAGCTCGCGCTGGCCACAGGATTATTGTCGAAGCTGACGTTGGTGAAAGCGGACGACAGTCCACGCAGGGAAACCGCTCGAGCTTCGTTGTTGGCGTAATCGATTCCTACGCCGGGAAGAAACTTGAGATACTCTGCTGCGTTACCTCCTTCCGCCATGTCACCGAATTGATCGGCGGCAGCTACCATCATGGAATTGGCTGCGGCTTTTTGCGAGGCGATCGCTTGTGCCATCCCTTCCTTGGTGCTGGAGACCCGAAACTGCTCGAGGAGCACGATCTCTGAATCACTCAATCGCAAAGAAACGGAAGCGGTTTTCCCGGCGATCAAGGTAATTTGCTCCCGTCGTTCGTTGAGCCCTGGATAGCGCACGATCAGTGTCACCTTGCCGGAGTTTAAACGAGGGAAAATAAAGTAGCCCTCGCGCTCCGTGGTGGTGGAAAGAAGAGTTCCCTCGATGGAAACCTCCGCGCCCTCCAGGTATTTCCCTGTGTTGGCGTCCATCACATGTCCAGAAAGCGTCGCGATGGCAGATGCTTCTGAAGACGATGACGCGAGAGATGTGCTCGGGGAATCCGCTCCGGAAAGGTTGGCGGGAGTAGATCCAAAGAGACCTGCTATCCAAGTTACAACTACAGTGAGGGTGCTTCTGCTGTTCACGGGGTTTGAGTCGCCGTCAAGCGACGCGTCGGAGGATTTGGTTTGGGGACGGTATGACGCAGGGCCCCGGCCCAGCCTCCCCTTGGATACAGCTTCACGTGCAGGTTTGCGTTTGAGGGTCAATGCCCCTGACCTCGGTTCTTCAAAAACCGTGAGGTCCGTACCTGCGAGCATCAGCCGCAGGGCGGTTCCAGGGGGCATTTTCCCGGGCACGGCCTTGGTCCGGACGTGCGCAAACGTTTCGCTTGGGATCAACACTTCTAGCCCCGACTGATCGGCGAACTGCCGGAGCGAGTTTTCCAGCGCGTCTTCAGCAAGATTGAAGTCGATGGATTGCTCGCTTTGCGCGGCGACAGGCGCAATGCAGCCGCAGACGCATGCCCAGAGCAGTGCGTAGAGTGCCAGAGTGATAAAGCCGTGGCTGGATCGCAAAATCACGGTCCAGACATCTATGGAAATAGCGCTACAAACAAGGGTAGGATAGGAGGGGGGCTTGCTAGGTCATGGTTAGGGTGGTTCTTGGGCCAAGGCGGAGGTCCGCAATGACTCACACAAGAAACGACACAGCTGCTGTAATAATCTTTACCCGGATCTTAATAAAAGTTGAGCGATGTGAAAAGAGGAGGAATCACACGGATTCAGCTCGCCACGGGTGATTTCTCAGCGTTGAGGTTTGACCGTCGCGTTCGAAGTGTGAACACCCCGACTAACCCCGAACCCCCCACGATCGCGAATCAGACTCGCTGGTTTACAGACGAAGTGCATGCGCACGACTCGTCTTTGCGCGCCTATTTGCGAGGTTCGTTCCCGGCGGTTCGTGATGTCGACGACGTCGTGCAGGAGTCCTATCTCAGGATCTGGAGAGCACGACCTGAGACACGTATCCAATGTGCCCGTGCATTTCTTTTTCGGGTGGCCCGCAATGTTGCGCTCAACCTTCTTCGGCGAGAGCGCACCTCACCCATTACCTCGGTTGAGAACCTGGGTGACATCGCGGTGGCGGAGAAATCGCCTGGTGTCGTAGCGACTGCATGCGCGCGCGAAGAGTACCTGGTGTTGGCGGCAGCGATTGATCACCTTCCACCGCGTTGCCGTGAGGTGGTCATCCTGAGTCGTGTGCACAATCTCTCCCAGAAGGAGATCGCCGAGCGTCTTGGTCTATCTGAGAATACGGTCGGTGTGCACGTAGCCCGAGGGGTAGAGAGGTGCATGGACTATCTGCGGCATCACGGCGTCAATCTCGATCATGGCGGTCCGCAATTCTAAGTCATCTGATCGCGAGGTGGAGTCTGCCGCGGCCCAGTGGATCGCGAAGCGGGATGCTGGTCTGTCGTCGAGTGATGCTTCGGCTTTACGTCAGTGGTTAGCGGAAGACCCGCGTCACCAACGAGCCTTTGATCAATGCGANNGGGGAGAGCACGGCCTTCTCCGCTCAGCTGGTAAGTCTGGCGCGTAAACGCCAGAGGGCAAAGGCGATTACCTACAGCGTAGTGATGCTTCTCGTCTGTGGATTGGGTGCCGGAGTGTGGCGTTATCGAGAAACGCTCACTGTGAATGAAAAGCCCATGCTACTGGTGCATGTTCCGACTCGGCAGACATTGCCGGATGGATCTGTGGTTGAGCTCAAGGCAGATGCCCAGATTGAGGTGGCTTACAGTGACTCTCATCGCATGGTCCATCTGCGCAGAGGTGAGGCGCATTTTGACGTAAAGAAAGACTTGAGCCGGCCTTTCATCGTCTCGGCGGATAACGTCGCCGTGCGAGCGGTGGGAACTGCTTTTTCGGTTCAGAAGGCATCCGCTAATGTGGAAGTTCTGGTGACCGAGGGAGTCGTGGCCGTCGGAGGAGGTGATGGCGACCACCTCGCGACTTCCCCTCTGGCCTCAGTGGAGGCGGGTAGATGCGCCACGGTGGAAAATGTCGCGAAGGCTCCCGTTCTGGAGGTGAGAGCCGTAGACCAGAAAGAGATGAGCGAGCGACTCGCGTGGAGGAAATCTCGTATCGAGTTTAACAAAGCTCCGCTGCACGAAGCCGTCGCCGTCATGAATCGCTACGCGTCCGAGACGGGACCCCGCCTGGTAATGGGTGATCCCGAGGTGGCTAACGTAGGTGTGATTGGCGTGTTCCGCCCCGATAATCTAGAGGCGTTCGCTGACCTGCTTGAAGCCGGCTTTGGACTCAGAATCGAGCGACGTGACGGGCAGATAATCTTGAGAAAAGGCGACTAGCGCCGAATTGAAGGCGACCAAGCTATCTCCTCTTAGGCAATAAGCCCGAGCTCGATCTTGTCTTCGGTGGTGTGGCTGTGGTATCAGGAAAGCTGAGAGCTGTGTCGAGCCACCGAGCAAATGTGAGGAAACTAAAATTGTCGGAGATGCTCGCCAGGTGTTGGCATCGCGTAGGGTCGCCTTAGGCCAGAGCCTTGATGGTCTCTCCCGGTACAAACTTGGGGATAATGAAATTGGGTTCGGGCGGAAGATGGCCGTCGGCGACGAGATGCATCATCATACGGGAAAGGCGTTGGGCGAAGGCGTCGTCGGGTATCAGATAATGCGCAATTGCTGGGCTGACGACGCCGAAGAGGTAGTCCGAATCTCGCGCCACGAGTGAAACATCATCGGGGACTGCATACCCTCGTCTGAGGAGATAAATGAGGACGACGAAAACGTGCTGTGGTTTCGCCACTAAAATCGCGGTGGGAGCACGTTTGGTTTTAAAGAGCGCATCCAGTTTTACGGTGATATTCTGCGCGGTGCCATTGTGTCGAACGACGGAGGCATGAAGGTTGGGCTCTCGATCGTAGGGCGCAAAGGCTTCGTGAAATCCTTGTTCGCTCNNCGGTGGCCTTTTCCTAAAAGAAGTCCAGTGCAATGCCGACATACCGCTCGATGGTCGATGTCGAGTGAGGGCAGCTTCACGCCAGGATGGATCGTTCCAAAAACCAGCGTCGGAATCGATTGTCCGGAGAACCATATCTGGAGGTCTTTGCTGACAGAAAGAAGAACGCAGCAAAAAACCGGGTTCTGGCGAATGAAGGAATCCAGCTTCTGCCGCTGCGCGCCCGACCCGCGGGCGGGGCTGNNCCCTGCTCCGCGAGGTGAAACTTCATTTCGCTCAAGCCGCGGCTGATGCTCAGCGAGAGGCCGCTGGAGTTCTCTGGCGTGACGATTAGGACGAGTCGATTGTGCGGTTCGACGGCAACTCTAGGCTGAACGAGCACCCGATTGCGCCGTCCATGGCGGATATCGATCAGTCCTTCTTTCGCCAAGAGTTGGAGTGCTGTTCGAATCGTGGGCCGGCTGATTTGGAGGAGTGCGCAGAGACGGCGTTCGCTAGGCAGGTACTCGGTCCAGGCTCCGTCGGTGATCGACTTCCGGATAGCCGCGGCCACTTGGGTCGTGAGCGATTGCCGTTTCGGAATTTCAAAAAACGGAGAGGGGTTGCTCATGAGATCTCGCCCGAGGGCTTGGAAAAAACTTAAGAGATCTCCACCTTGACTGAACGCTCCTTGAACCGTCGAGACTGGATCAAAGAGGGAGTCGGGTTAGCCGTTCTTGGGTGAACGCGTCGCCTGTTCTATCGGAGGTCGGGGAGTCTCGACGAGGTCTGGCGACGCGGCCGTCGCTGCTCTGAGTGCTGGAAGTCGCAGAAGGCTGGCGAGCAGAAGCCCGCCTACGGCCAAACAAGCGGCGCCGAATTGGAAAATCCGGCCTACGTCGACGTGAGCATCACGTAAAACACCCCCAGCGTAGATGCCGATTCCACCAATGACGCAGGCGACAAACGTCGCTATGCCCCAGCTTGTTGCCCGGTACCGTGGCTCCACGAAGAGGCAATAGATAGGCATGGAGTTTGCGTCAACGAAGTGCCGGGAAAGTCCGTACAAAGCGAGACCTCCAAGGGCCACGGGGAGGAGGGTGGTCTGCGCAATAAGGAAAACTGCGGGAGCTGCGATCGCCAGTCCGATAACTGGGACGAGAATACGGGCGCGTTCGTTTGTTCGGCTCCAGCGATCTGCCCAGAACCCGCCAACGAGCATACCCACCAAAGCGGCAATGTTCAGGTAGGCGGTGGTGGACAGCCCTGCGGATCCTTGGGTGAGCTCAAATTTCTCTTTGATATAGGTGGGCATCCACCCGACCACGGACCAAGCAGCGACTCCACCCAGGCATCCGTAGGAGAGCATCACCAAATAGCCGCGATTGGTAAAAAGGTGAGCGAGGGCTTCGCCGAGACGAGGGGGAACGGTTTTGTGCTCAGTCGAGTACGTCTCCTCTCCGGAACGAGGGTCCCTTAAGAGAAGAAGCAAGACCACGGCAAAACCAATGCCGATGGCTCCAAAAACGACGTAGGCATGTGCCCATCCGTGGCTCTCGGCCATCGTTCCCCCGATTCCGCCAAGGGCTCCACCGGTCATGGCTCCGCTTAAGAGGAGGCCAGACGCCAGCGATCGCGTCGCGCCGCGGTGGTAGTCAACAATCAATGCGGCCGACGCCGGCATGCAGGCTGCCTCACTTATCCCCATCAATGCACGGGTGAAAAGAAGCTGCTCATAGGTTTTGGCGTAGGCGGTGAGCAACGTGACGACCGACCAGACAAACACGCTCAGAATGATGACATGGCTGCGATTAAACCGGTCAGCCAAAAACCCCGCGAAAGGGCTGAGAACCGCGTATACGATAAGGAAAACCGAGGTAAGGAGCCCGAACTGGGCCTCCGTCATGGGGATCGCCTCCATTATGGAGTCCCGCATCGTGGTGATCATTAACCGATCGAGATAGTTGAGACAAGCCGCTGCCCAAAGCAGTCCGACGGTGAGCCAGGCTCGAGGAGGAAGGGAGGGGGCCACGGGAGAAATTTCCAGCGATGCGTGTGCCGAGTAAGGCGTTTCTTGTGACTAGGAAGCACGCCTTTTCGGGATCAATGAATGGAAAGAGGATAGCCATTCTTACCAGTTCTGGCGGCGTCGCGGAGATCGACGGCAACCCTCCCTCTCAGTGAAATGTCGAAAACTTATTTCGCCGGCACCGAAGACCCATGCGGGCTCCGTTTGTTTTCCCATGCATTTCTTCCGTATGATCTCCGACATTCTTATGAACTCTCGTCTCCTTTCTACTGCAGGTGTGCTTTGGATCGCTTGCATGAGTGCATGGGGTGGTNNACAGGGGTCTATTATCATACCGGAAGCCGTCGAAGCTGGTGTGATCTCGTAGGGACCTTTCTGGAACGGCACTACCCACAGGCGCGTGTCGAAATGATCAATGCTGGGGTGAGTGGTAATACCTCCGCAGCCGGACTGAAGCGTATAGATCGAGATGTCCTGCAACATCGTCCGGACCTCGTCATCGTGATGTTTGGAATGAACGATGTGCGATCGGTCCAATTGCCTCAGTTTAAAGAAAACCTCCGTGAGATCGTGCGGCGTGTGCGCGATCAAAATGCGGAGATTCTCCTGATGACGCCCAACGC
>DKKJ01000094.1 GCA_002455175.1 Opitutaceae bacterium UBA6669 | reverse complement strand
AAATTCCGATCTGGCCTACTTTCATTGCGAGCTGCATCCGCTCAGCCAGACGCTCGACCGCTTTGTTTTGGGCGATCAGGCGCAGATGGTTCTGGATACGTGTGCGAACGATACCAGGGCGGATGGGTTTGACGACATAGTCAATGGCACCGAGCGAGAGCCCGTGCTGCTCATCTGCTTCTTCGGTGAGGCCGGTAATAAAGATAACCGGAATGTCTTTCGTGCGACGATCCGATTTGAGGTGATGCAGTACCTCGTATCCGCTCATTCCGGGCATCGAGACATCAAGGAGGATCAAGCTGATCTCGCCGTCCTCATGAACGCGACGAAGGGCGGAGACTCCATCCTTCGCCATGAGTAAACGGCAGCGACCATCCAGCGCATCGGCCAGGGCCTGCCGAGTAACGCGATCGTCATCGACAATCAAAACGGTTTGGCTGGGCGGCGGGATCATAGTTTTTCTTGTTTGGCGGCTNNCGAGTTTTCAGCGGATGCCATTTCGACGTCGTCAAAGTCGCGGGCGATTCTTTCGGCAATCGTTTGTAGAGCCGTCCCGCGCAGACGTTCGCCAAGTTCCTCAATCGAGGTGTGCGCTGCGTAATCTCCTTTGGCGAGCAGGGGCTGGATCCGGTCAATGAGTTGGAGAACCGCCGGGAAGTCAATCGTGGCAGGGGCGGGTGGAGCTACCGTGTTGTCTCCTACCTGCGTCAGAAAGGATTGGACCGCTTGGAGAACGTGGGCGGTGATCTCAATAAACGCCTTAACTTGTTTTTGCCATTCGAGTGTGTTTTCCGCGCTATTGCGACCGGTGGATTCGACCTCACCAGCGATCTTCCACAGACTCTCTGATCCCAGGTAGCCCGCTGAAGACTTGATTGTGTGAGCGCTAAAAACGATGGCGTCGCGGTCATTGACCTCAAGTGCAGCTGCAACTTGAGCCGGAGTGCTGAGGAAATCACGTACGAAGCTGTTGAGCAGCTTTATGACTCGTTGCGGTTGGCCGCCCATGTGATTCAACGCGGAGGTGAGATTCAACTCCGGAGGTGTTTTTGGCCAGACGGTCGCGGGCGTGTGCGCTGTTGGGGGCTCATTTTGAAAGCGTTTCGGCCTTTGCGGGAGCAGTTGTCGAAGGGTTCGATAGAGGAGGACCTCATCAATCGGTTTGGTCAGGTGAGCATTCATCCCCGCGGCTAAACTTTGTTCGCGATCCGAAACCTGCGCCTGAGCGGTGAGGGCAACGATCGGCAAGTTGGCCCAGCGGGTGTGGCGGCGAATTTCCCGAGTGGCTTCCAATCCGCCCATTTGCGGCATCTGGATATCCATGAGAACGATATCGTACTCACCTGTCTTGAGGCGGGACAATGCATCCAGTCCGTGGATAGCGGTGTCGATCTGCATGCCGGCGGCGAGCAGGAAATCTGAGACCACCTCACGGTTGAGGGCGTTATCGTCGACCACCAAAGCACGTAGTCCAGAGAGCGAGGTTAACTCCGGGTTATTTAGTACCCAATGGATCAGACGTTCATAAAGAACATCAGCGTCTACGGGTTTGACAATGTGGTCATTCATCCCGGCGGCGAGGCAGGCTTGGCGGATGCTCGGGGAAGAGTCACCCGTGAGCGCAAGGATAGGCAGCGAGACAAGCTGAGGTTCGGCCCGAATCGCTCGAGTCGCTTCACGGCCGTCCATATCCTGCATATGAAGATCCATCAGAACCGCGTCGAACGTGTGGTCCTTGACCATGGCTACCGCTTCAGCGCCAGTGCGTGCAGTGCTTACTACGATTTCCACGGCTTCCAGAAAGCCGGTGATCACTTCGCGGTTCATCGCATTGTCGTCAGTGATTAGGACGCGACGTCCTCGAAGGTCATCGGGTTTGACGCCCTTTTGGCCCCCTGGAGTTTTGGCGTTAGATAGGGCGCATCCAAGAACATCAGCTATGGTGTTAAACATGACCGATTCAGTCACCGGTTTAATCAGCACGCCTTCTAATCCCAATTGTTCGGCGCGTCGCACCACTTCTTCACGAGCGAAGGCGGTCACCATCAGAACGGCTGGCGGGCGACCTAACTCCGCTTGGGTTTTGATGGCACGGGCTGCCTCCAATCCGTCCATACCCGGNNAGCGCCCCGCAAAGCTTCGAGAGCTTGGTGTCCCGATGGCACGGCCGTTGTTTCCATGCCAAAGCGCCCGACCATGAAGGAGAGAATGTCGCGCGCGCTCGAATTGTCGTCCACCACCAAGACGCGGCGTCCCGATAGGCCGGCGAGTTGTCGCGGCATGGATGTGATCGCCTCCGGAAGTTTTAACTTCACGGTGAAGCTAAAGGTGCTCCCTGCCTTGGGCTTGCTCTCCACCCAAATCCGGCCGTCCATCATTTCCACCAGTCGTCGGCAGATGGCGAGTCCGAGTCCGGTGCNNGCGCCCTGATCCGTGAACTTCACGGCATTGTTAACCAAGTTGATAAGGATTTGTCCGAGTCGCAAGGAGTCGCCAATGATGCGCCGGGGAACTCCTGGTGAGACATCGAAGGCAATTTCGAGTCCCTTCTCTTCCGCCTTGATTGCGCTGACGGTAGAGACTGTTTCCAGAAGAGCCTCGAGCGTGAATT
>DKKJ01000329.1:18564-18740 GCA_002455175.1 Opitutaceae bacterium UBA6669 | reverse complement strand
GGTATATTACGTTTTGAATCAAGCCGCACGTTGAGCGTGCGGCTTTTTTGTGACTTCCGATCGCCTGCTGGCTTTATCCATTAGGCGATCTGGAGGAGTGGTTTCATTTTGTTAACCGGGGGGCCAGCTCAGTGATCGACCACCCAGAAGATGGACATGCAGGTGTGGCACGCTTT
>DKKJ01000329.1:14797-18553 GCA_002455175.1 Opitutaceae bacterium UBA6669 | reverse complement strand
TGTTGATCACCACACGAAAGCCCTTGGGCAGGGAAAGTTTTTTCGCCAGAGCTGCTGCCGTGAGGAGCAGATGCCCCAGCAATGCTTGGTCAGTAAGGCTAGCTTCAGCTAGGCGAGGAATTAGGCGCTTTGGAATAACCAGGACGTGGGTGGGGGCTTGAGGCTGGATGTCGTGGATTGCGATACAGAGGTCATCCTCATGGNNATGATTTTCTGAAAAATCGTTTTGGACATGGAGGCAAAGAGTAAAGGCGTTGGGCGGCGAGCGCGAGGCCAATGCTCTGTCGTGCACGGTTAGAGAAAAAGGAGTTGAAGCTGATTTCTCCGAGACGTCCGCGCGGCGGCCAAATCTTGAATCAATGCCAATGCTTCTGCGTAGTCACGCCGCCGCCGGGTACTCGCGCGTTGAGAGGCAGGGAGAAGAGCGGGGCGTAGATTGGTCACCAGCAGCGTAGATTCGCGGAAGGGTGCGAGGTGTTTCAACCCGGACATGATTTCCATCCGGGTGAAAAGAGGGGTTGCGGAGACCGAGGTCAGGCTCGCGTCCCAGTGGTAGAAGCCGTGTCGCGGGCTTTGACCGAAAAACCGCGTGAGTAAATCGGCTGCGGCAGCGTTGAAAGCAGCATCGTAGCGCTCGGCAGAATCGGGATCCGCTTTCGTTCGAGCGGTGAGTTCCGTCAGGCTGAACGCAATTGCATCCTTGATCTGCTGCGCGAGGTAGAGGTCGTGACCCGTGACGTGGGAGAACAACGCGTCGATGAAGTGAAGTCGACGCAAGTCATCTCGGGAGAGCGAGGGCACAACGGACGCAGCGACGACGTTAAAGAAAGCGAGTACGCGTGTTTACTCGGAGCGCGGGGGCTGCTCCGATTTCGTACCTTTTCCTAGCGAACTGATCTCGTCGACAAATTCTCCGACGTCACGAAATTCCTTATACACGCTGGCGAAACGGACATACGCAACCTGATCGATTTTACGCAGACGCTGCATCACGCCATCACCAATAGCTTGGGAGGGAATTTCACTGTCAAACCGCGCCTCCATCGCGTCGAGCACATCTTCGATTAGCATGGTGATTTGCTCCGCATCGATTGGCCGCTTGTGACAGGCGGCACGTACGGCCCGCACTAACTTGTCTCGGTCAAAATCTTCGCGGCGGCCATCTCGTTTGAGGACAACGATCCCGTCGCGAACATGTGTTTCGGTGGTGGTATAGCGATGACCGCACTCCAGGCATTCGCGCCGCCGGCGGATGGTTGAGCCTTCCCGACCGATTCGGGAGTCTNNAAGCATTGCATGACCATATTCGGTGGCGATGCTTTCGGGGTGAAATTGAACGCCCCAGATGGGTAGGGTGCGGTGTCGTAGTCCCATGACCTCACCTTCTGCTGTTTCCGCAGTGATCTCTAAGACGGCAGGGAAGGTTGCCCGCTCGACCAGCAATGAGTGGTAGCGCGTGGCCGCAAATCCCTGGGGCAATCCCCGGAAGACGTCGGTGTTTTTATGGAGGATGGGCGACGTCTTTCCGTGCATGAGACGCCCTGCGCGAACCACATTCCCGCCGTAGAAGTGACCGATGGATTGGTGGCCGAGGCAAACTCCCAAAAGAGGAGCTTTTCCTGCAAAGGCAGCAATGATGTCCAGAGAGACCCCCGCTTCGGTAGGCGAACAGGGACCGGGAGAAATCAGCACCCGATCTGGCTTCAAGGCCAGGGCTTCGGTCGGGGTAATTTCGTTATTTCGATAGACACGCTGCTCCACTCCCAGCTGTCCAAAGTATTGGACTAAGTTGTANNGTGAAGGAGTCGTAGTTATCGATAACGAGCAGCACGGTGAACAGGGAGCATGCCACGGACCCCGCGCGCGGTCAAGCGGGTGGCGGGGAGGCACTTTGACACCTGGAGCTCTGGCTAGGCATCACACTGACGAACGAAGCACGTGACGAATGCCGGCTTTCATCTCTGCACCATGATGGTTCAGGTAGTGACGCAGCCAGTAAGTGTAGTCCTGAGGAGCCCGTGCGCAGGCCTGTTCGAGCTCCGCTAGGGTCATCCAAGCAAGGGCGTTCACCTCGTCGGGATTCGGATGGGCGGATTCCAAAACCGNNTAGATATGGACTAACTCATTTTCCTTCAGTCCATTAGGAAATGAAGTGAAATAGGAAGAGGTGAACTGGAGGGTGAGGGTAGAGGTCACCCCTAACTCCTCGTGAAGGCGTCGGAGTGCAGCCTTCGTCGTCCCTTCGCCCGGTCGCGGGTGCCCGCAACAGGTATTGGCCCAGAGTCCGCCCGAGTGATACTTATTAAAGCTACGCTGCTGCAATAGTATCCGCCCCTGGCGATCCACGAGGAAGATAGAGAAGGCGCGATGGAGGAGGCCTTGGGCATGGACCGTCATTTTGTCCGAAGAACCCACTTCGTGGTCGCCTGAATCGACCAGGATCACGTCAGGCAATGACGGATTTCCGAGGGAAGCCNNGCCAATCTGTGTCGTCCCGAGATGAGTCGTAGCCGAAGTCGGAACGGGGTGGGAGAGCGGAGGCATGGCAGAAGAAAGCTCAGTTTGCAGAGGAGCGCCCGCGCCGCAATCTTACCGACTAAATTGTGGTGTGTAGGACCGGCCGGTGTGGATCAGTCCCTTAGCAGCTCGTGTGATTTGATTTAGCGCTAGGTTGTGCTTTGCTTTGACCTGAGTTTCTCATTCTGCCGGTTTCCTTTTTCGCATGTCTACCTCGAGTGCAGTCCATCGGGCCGGTGCCTCCCCGTCACCGGCGTTGTCGCAGGCGGTTGTCGACTATTCGTTTGTGCCGGTTCGGGCGAAGCTGATTGAAGTAGCCGCTTTTTTGGACCGGATGGAGCGTNNGTCAGGCTGCGGCGGTTTTGGTCGATGGTCGGCCGGATCGGGCGAAGCGAATTTTAGAGCTGCTGAGTGATCCTACGCTTGAGCCTGAAGAGGTGTCTTCGGGGAAAGCGGCGTTGGGTGCCTGGCAGTCATCCGCAAAGTAAGGAGGCGTTATGCGTTATATCGAGCCCCACGGCCACATGGTGAGCCGGACGACGGATGACTATCAAGCGATGGTGACGGCAGGATGTGCTGCTGTTTGCGAACCGGCCTTCTGGGCGGGTTTTGATCGAAGCTCCGTTGATGGATTTCGTGACTACTACCGGCAACTGACGGTCTACGAACCTGCACGGGCCTCCAAGTTTGGGCTGCCGCATTATTGTTGGTTGTGCCTGAATCCTAAAGAGGCAGAGGACCTTTCGCTCGCCGCGGACGTTCTTGCGCTGATTCCTGAGTTTTTGGGTAAGAAGAATGTTTTGGGCATTGGTGAAATCGGGCTGAATCGGAATACCCGCAATGAGATGAAGGTGCTCGAGCAACACATCGAGTTGGCGGTGAAACACGAGCAGCTGATCCTCATGCACACACCACATCTCGAAGATAAGAAGAAAGGGACGAAGCTGATTGTCGACCTCATACGCGCGCATCGCGGTGTTCAGCCCGGACGTGTCATCATCGACCATGTGGAGGAACACACGATTCAGAGTGTGCTGGATCAAGGGTTTTGGGCAGGCATTACTTTGTATCCAGATTCCAAATCATCGCCGCCCCATGCCGTGGACATGATTGAAATTTGTGGTCGCGAACGTATTTGGCTCAACTCCGCTTGCGATTGGGGCGTGAGTGACCCTCTGGCGGTACCGAAAACGGCATTGGAGATGCGTCGTCGCGGACATAGCGCCGATTTCGTCGATC
>DKKJ01000329.1:0-14761 GCA_002455175.1 Opitutaceae bacterium UBA6669 | reverse complement strand
CTATGCGATTGGGCTCAGATTGGCGCAACGCGCGGCGGCTGAACTGTCTCAGCCGGAAACGCTGACGGCCTTTCAGCGTTGGTTGGAAAAGCACGGGTGTTATGTTTTCACCATCAATGGATTTCCTTACGGTGACTTCCATGGTGCGCGGGTGAAAGAAAACGCGTATGCACCGGATTGGTCCACGCCGGAGNNGCCTCGCTTACACGCAACAATTGTTCACGCTCATCGCGACGCTGGCACCAGCGGATGCAGGCGGAAGTGTCAGCACCGTTCCGGGTTCCTTTAAGGCATGGACTCAACGTGAGCCGGCACGACGTGAGGCGATATTAGCCAATCTTAGCCGGTGTGCTGAACACATCGCTCCTCTCTCCCAAAAAACCGGCAAGGATCTACATCTCGGTATAGAGCCGGAACCGGCCTGTACGGTGGAGACCACGGAAGAGACGCTCGCCCTGTTTGCGGATTGGAGAGAGGTCTCTCCTCGCGTGGAAAGTGAAGGCTGGCTCCGTTATGTTGGCGTAAATTACGACTGCTGCCACTTGGCGGTTGAATTCGAATCGGCGAGGACGTCCTTGCAGCAGCTGACAGACGCTGGGCTGCGTATCAGCAAACTACATATCAGCTCAGCACTGAAAGTGCAGCCGACTGCGGACGCTCGGGCCGCCCTTTCCGCTTTTGTCGAACCACGTTATCTTCACCAAGTGGTCGTTGCCGAGCGAGGTGCGGTGACTCGTCGCTACGTTGATTTACCGGACGCGTTGGCAGATACGGCCGCAGTGCGTGCTGGCGAGGAATGGCGTATCCACTATCACTTGCCCTTGCATGCGGCTCCGGGTGCTCCCTTCGCGGACACGCGCGATCATGTGCTCGACGCTTTGGACTGGCTCAAGCTCCATCCTCACGCTTGCCGTCATTTCGAAATGGAGACGTACACCTGGGAGGTGTTGCCTGCCGAGTTACAACTCGGGATCGAAGAGCAGTTGATCCGTGAGTATGCCTGGACACTTGAAGCGCTGGCGGCGCGCGGATTGGTTGGGGCGGGGCAAGCGAGTCGTCTCGCAGCGGGAATTTTAACCTGATGTCTGTGTCGGCCGTCGATCGTCGAAGTGCGTTTGGCCTCTGGTTAGATCTGGCCAGGGCGGGAAACTTTCCGTCGGTGTGGAGTAATGTACTGGCCGCCCTCATCCTNNCTTGGTCGGGATGTGGCCCTCAGCAGGGATCTTGGCGGTGACCTTGCTCGCTGGCAGCCTCGCCTATGCTGGAGGCACCACGCTGAATGATGTAGCCGATGCCGCCTTTGATCGCCGCCATCGCCCAGAACGCGCCATTCCTCGCGGGTGGATTGCTCGCTCCACAGCGGCAGGGATGGGTGTGGGCCAGTTGAGTTTGGGATTGGCTTTATTGTTGTTTTTGGGCGCCTCGGCGTGGGCAGCGGCAGGTCTTGCGGCAGTGATTGTTCTTTATGATTGGCTGCACAAACGATGGGGGGGATCCGTGATCTTGATGGCGGGCTGTCGCATCTTTTTGGCTGTGACTCTTGCCACGCTTCCTGGTCATTTGATGCGACCTGCTTTCATCACTTGGATCGTTGCACTCTTTGTCTATATCGTGGTGCTAAGTGTTCTCGCGCGGCGTGAATACCGTCCCGGAGCTCCGGCTGCCAAGTTGTCCCGGATTGTTCGACGCTTGCTTGCATTTATTCCGTTGGTGGACGCTGTCGTTCTGGCTTCCATCGGGGCGTGGCTCCCAGCTGTGTGCTGTGCGTTGGCGATTCCGCTCGGGAAGCTCGCTCAGCGATTGGCAGCGTCCAGCTAAGGGTGTGCGTAGGCTCAGTCGAATGCGGCCTTGCCGTCTCGCCCGGGATCTGGACTAAATCGCAATCCGTTCATGTCCGAGTCTTCTGAAAACCTTTCGTATCCCATCACGTTACGGAACGAGCACCGGTTGATCTTTACCCGCGATGTTTTCGCGCCTGGCAATACGGTTCTGGCGAGCGTATTGACGCCTCGGGAAACTGGTGAGCACGTGCGCGCTTTGGTGGTGTGGGACCGCGGTCTGGAGATCCCGTTTCCCGGATTTGGGGACAGGATTATGGCGTGGTTTGCCGCGCAAGGAGAGGCGCTACAACTGGCGGCAGCACCGATTGGTCTGGAGGGTGGAGAGCGGGTGAAAAATGATCTGAGCCACCTCCAGAACCTCTGGTCCGCGATCGAAGGTGCCGGTCTTTGCCGACATTCGTATATCGTCGCGGTCGGAGGCGGAGCGGTTTTGGATTTAGTGGGCTTTGCCGCGGCCACGGCTCACCGGGGTATCCCGCTGGTGCGTTTGCCAACCACAAGCTTGAGCCAAGGAGATGGTGGTGNNGTGTGGGGGTAAAAAGTGGGATCAATTTCTTTGGAAAGAAAAATTGGTTGGGAGCGTTTGGTGTGCCGCACGCGATCATCAATGACCTTTCACTCCTGCACGGTTTGCCCGAGCGTGAGCGTCGGGTGGGATTGGTGGAGGCGGTCAAGGTGGCGTTGATTCGGGACGCGGGATTTTTTGAGTACATCGCTTCTCATGTGCGCGCGTTAGCCGTATTTGCGCCGCAGCCATTTGAGGCCGTCATACGCGAAAGTGCCCGTCAGCACATGCAGCACATCGCCACGGCGGGAGATCCGTTTGAGCGCGGTTCGGCTCGTCCCTTAGACTTCGGTCATTGGGCAGCGCACAAATTGGAGCAGCTGTCGAACTTTGCCCTCAGCCACGGCGAGGCGGTTGCGGTAGGGATGGCGCTTGATCTCATTTACGCGCGGGATGCGGGGTTGCTTCCTGCTGCGACGGCGGACCGGATTCTTGGTGTGCTGACCGATCTCGGTCTCGCTTTATACACCCCGTTCCTCGACCTTCGCTCGGGCGATGGAAGTCGGCGCGTGCTGGAGGGCTTGGAGGAGTTTCGTGAACACTTGGGTGGCCGGCTTTCGATCCCGATGATTCGGGCACCGGGTGATCGATTGGAGATCCACGAGATGGACGCATCCCGGGTGGATCAGGCGGTGGATATCTTGAAGGCGCGTTATGGCTGAACGCACGGCCATACTGAATGTTGTTGGGNNGATCGCACCCTCGCAGAGCACCATTTTTGGAAACAGTCCAACCATGTGGTACAAGGCCGCAAACTGTGGGAGGTGTTGCGGGACCGATTCCCAGGCTACACCTGCGCGAAGCTGTTTTGGTGGTATAACATGTATTCGACGGCGGACTGGTCGATCACTCCTCGTCCCTTATACCCGGCTGACGGCAGAAAGGTATTTGATATCTACACCCATCCGATGGAGATGCGCGAGNNGAATGGGTGGAAGAGCGGCATCGTCCCGATCTCGCTTTAGTCTACCTTCCGCACCTCGATTACAATCTTCAACGTAAGGGACCTGCGGATACTTCGGTGGCGGTGGATTATCGGGAAATTGATCAGGTGGTGGGAGAGTTGATGGCGTTCTATGGGAGCCGGGGAGTGCGTTCTGTTGTCCTCTCAGAATACGGCATCACGCAGGTAAATCGGTCGATTGCACTGAATCGTGTTTTTGNNTGCGGTGCAAGTAAGGTATTCGCGATTGCCGACCACCAAGTGGCTCATGTTTATGTGAACGACCCGGCGTTACTGAACTCGGTTCGCAGTGTACTCGAAGGCGTGGCGGGGGTGGCACGGGTGCTAGGCACGGAGGAACAGCGTCTGGAAGGTCTCGATCACGCTCGGTCCGGAGACTTGGTGGTCTTTTCAGACGAAGACGCCTGGTTCACCTACTATTATTGGGAAGATGAAACCAAAGCACCCGACTTCGCCCGGTGTGTCGATATTCACCGCAAGTATGGATACGATCCGGTGGAACTTTTCGTCGATCCGAAGATTTTTCTCCCCCAGCTGAAAGTCGCCGGCAAGTTAGCTCGCAAGCGATTGGGGTTTCGAATACTGATGAACGTCATCTCCCTTGACCCGTCATTGGTCAAAGGTTCTCACGGCACCTGCCCGGCCGATTCGGCAGAATGGCCGGTGCTAATCGGTGCGGGACGGTTAGGCTCTGATGACGCAGGGAGTATTCCCGCGCTCGACGTATTTGAGCGGTTGCTTGAGGTGTGTGGGGAGCAGAAAAAAAGAAAAGCGGAGATGGGGAAAAGCTGAAAAACTGAAATCCAGGAAAGAGCCCGGCGGATTCACGGGGCGCGTCGGGGGAGGGTTTTTCCTTCGTGCCAAGTCCCACGTACGGTGATGTGGACGCCATCGTCACTCAGGCCGTAGTCGTTTCGTGACAGCCGAGCGTGGAGGANNGGTAGCCACGCAGGCGGGCTTGCCGCAAACCCGTGATGGCGGTGGCGGGGGACATCTCTTCCGCTGGCGGCAGTTGTGGCGTGAATACATCCATCGAACACAGGCCGACGTCTTGCGGGATTTTCAGTCCAAGGGTGTGGAGACGCGCGGCAAACTCGGGAAGCACCAAGCCGCAAAGCACGTCGACGTCATGGTCGCGAATCCAAGAGGTGAGTCCAGAGAGCGAGGAGTCGGTCACCGGCCAGGTGAGCGAATGGGCATGGGGCAAATGTGCCGAGAGACCGGCAAAGAAGCCTCCGGAAAGAGAAGGAAGGTGGTGATCGGGAAAGAGCAGCAGAGCGGGTTGACGGTAGCCTCTCTCGGCAATCGTTTTGACCATGCCGAAGGTGTCTTCGAAGTGCGCAGCGGTGAGGTTAGGCGAGAAGTGACTCGCCACGTCGCCTGACCAAGCCACCGTCGCCAATTGATCCCACGGTAAGGGGTAGGCTGCAGGGTTATCGTTGCGGCAATGGAGAAGCACCCCACGAATTCCTCGGGCAAGAATGGAGCGAGAAAGCCCTCGCCATCCAGCGGGGTCGGTTGGCTGAGCGAAAACGTCGAGCCGGTACCCCAATTGGTGGAGGTGCTGGGTGAGACCACTGGCCCAATGTGTGCCTGGATTGCCCCAGTCCTCCGGAAAAAATGTGATCACCGCTACCGTTTCATTCTGTTGCTGATGGGAACGGCGTGACTGCAGTGTTTTACCTGCCTGGTCCAAGCGGTACCGGAGTGACTCTGCCACGGCGCGGATCTCGTTCCGTCGGCGTTCGGAAATCCGAGGACTGTTAGAAAGGGCGAGCGAAACGGTAGCGACGCTAACCCCAACCGCCCGAGCGATTTCAGTCTGTCGCGCGATGATTTTGTCCACGGTAGATGCGGGTGAGCACGGAGGTTGGAGCTGCTTGAGTTAAACGTTTAACCTAGGAGCCTTTTGCCGGCCTTCGGGGTCGGATGTCAAGGTAGTGACGTTATCGTTCAGGACGATTTTCGCTCCTGAAATCTACCCCACCTACCCCTGTTTGTGACGGCTTGGCCGTTTTTCCTATGACCTACCTGACGACGCTCCGGTCGTGTACTCCTCGAACCCTGTTTGCTTTTTGCCTCATGGCCGTCGGTCTCCGGCAAGCCTATGCGCAGGCAGTGACCACGCCGCCCCCAGCGCGGCCCCAACCCGCGGAAGAGGCGGTGACATTGTCGCCCTTTGAGGTGGCTTCGGAGCGAGACGACACCTACCAGGCCGCCAATACCTTGGGTGCGACGNNATCCGGGATTTGCCCATGCAAATGAACGTAGTCACTGACCAGCTCATGATCGATCGCGGTCTTTTCGATTTAGAGCAGGTCATCGACGTGATCCCGGGCGCTGCGCGCACGTTCAACGAGTTTATTCCGCAGGTGAACATCCGAGGCTTTGATAGCTCGGCGGCGATGCGCAATGGGGTGAGGGGGCTCACCACGCCGGATATGACCTCGATCGCGCGGGTGGAGACATTGAAGGGTCCTGCCGCGCTTCTCTACGGTCAAACCCAGCCCGGTGGGGTCATCAATTACATCACGAAGAATCCGTCACCGATTCGCAGAACCACGGNNCCACCGGTCCGCTCAACCAAGCGAAGACGCTCAACTATCGCCTCGGCTTTACCTCCTACTCGGTGGAGAAGGGTGAGCGGCAGCGGAGCTTGGATCGTCTGGCAGTCGCGCCCATGCTGCAGTGGAAACCGTTTGCTGGCACGAATATCGTCGTTCGGTTCAGTCGCACCCATGACAACATTCGCCCGGCGGAAGGGCTTCCTCTGAAGCCCACTGGGGCACTGAACCGAGGTGGCGACCCGTCGTATTTCTATCCGTTTCTCGGTCTGGATGCCGTTTACAACCCGCAATGGGTGAATGACCTGGGACCAGACTTCATCAAGGATAGCCCCTCGTCTTATCGGGACTACCGTCCGGTGGTTTGGGAACTGGAAGCCACGCAGCGTCTGAATTCGGCCATGGATGTCCGTTTCAATTTCGCGCACCACCGTCGGGCGCGTTCCAGTATCCGTGAAGGCGGTACCGGACTGATCAATCCCTGGACACAGGCGAATCCGACGATCGCTTCATTGGGTGGGTACAATTCGTGGAATCTCGATAACACCCGAGGAGATCCGTTTCCGGAGGCTTTGCACACCTACCAGTTCGTTGGTCGGGACGGCATTTCTTCCACCGGGATTGATCCGTTATCGGATACGCGACTACTGGATGGAGTGCCCTATGTGTACAACCCATCGGTATCCACGCTTGCCTATACACCCGGGAAGAGTGGTTGGCGGCGCGTCAACTGGATCGGTAACAATCGGCTNNAGCGCACCAATGGACAAATCGATCTCGTGACGCGTTTTCGTATCGGTCCGTTCCAGAATACCGTATTGACCGGATTTGAGCATAATGAGGACCGTGTCTGGGAGAACAACAGCACGCTCACGCGCAATCCTGCCTTGGGCACGGCCGGCACCGCGCTTTACACGATTCCGGGCACCTCGACGACGGTTCCTAATGTCGTGGACTACTTCTACAATGTCTACAGCCCGGCTTCTACGGCGGCTCGCGACGCCTATGCCGCGCGTAATGTTCTGCCGCTGCAGCTGTTCACTAGCAATGGCGCCAATAATGATCAGCGGTTCACCAGCGATTCCGTGTACATCAACTGGACGGCGGTGTTCATGGAAAATCGCGGACGATTGGTTTTCGGTGGCCGCTACGACGACGTCACCGCCCGCAACAGCACCAAAAATCCCGGGATCAATCCCATCACCTNNTCCAGCACCAAAAATCCGGGTATCAATCCCATTGGCTTTGACGGGGTCGTGACGAGTACGATCGAAGGCGCGCGGACCCGGGCTACCCCGCAGGCGGGTCTGTCCTTCCGAGTGTCGGACCCTGTCTCTCTGTACGTGCTTTATAGTCAGTCCGTGAACCCAAGAGTGACCTTTCAGCCCGCCCGTACGGCGGCGCGAGAAGAGACCCTGCGTACGCGGTACCAACAAGACGGGTTGCCCGTCCCGAATTTCGACACCCTTCCGTGGGGTCAGCTCTTGGAGCCTGAGTTCGGGGAAAGCTTCGAGTATGGCGTGAAGACCGATTTGTTCTCGAACCGCGCGATGGTGAATGTGGCCTATTACGTCATCGATAAAAAGAATGTCTCACGCGCGAAGGGGTCCGGCGATCCGGATAGCGCAGTGGGTTTCCTTGACCTGAGCGGCGCGGAGCGCGCCCGCGGCGTTGATGTCGACTTCTATGTTCGCCCTGTGCCAGAGCTCCAAATCGGGGGAGGTGGGTTGTACAACAAGACGGAGATTGTTGCGGTGAATGCCACCACGCTGGCGACTCCGTATGCGACGACCTTTGCCGCGAATGCCGGGCCGAACGCTCCGTATTCACTTTTAGGACGGCGCACGCCCAATGCGGCCAAGTGGTCTGGAAATGCCTATGTTCGTTATGAGTTTTNNAGTTTTCTCGTGGCCCATTGAAGGGTCTCGGAGTGGGAGGAAGCGTGGTGTACATGGGCGCCCGTCGTGAAGGAGACACCCTCCGCTGGTCCGAGGCGTGGAGTCGCTGGGATGCCAATGCGAGTTATCGGACGAAGGTGTTCCAACGGCCCACCACCTTCGGTCTCGTGGTTCGTAATGTGACCGACCGTATCTACCGAGCGGATCGCGATACCTTTGCGCAACCTCGCCAGATCGTTGGCTCGGTTGGGTTGGAGTTTTGATTCCATTCTTCCCTCCCGGCTCGTGTGTGATGCCGGGAGGGAAGAACATGCGCTGGGGTCCGGTCGATCCAAGTCGAGCGGTTGAGCCCAGGCCGGTCTAGGGCGCTTGCTCCGTCCCTACGATCTGCAGCATAAGTCGTGGTCCTTTGCCGCTTGGTTGGCCCGCGGCAATTCCGATGATTCCCGCGCTCGCCAACAACGGTGGTTTGGGCGCGGTAACTCCCATCATGCAGACCAGCGAATCCTTACGGTTGATCATCAGGGTGAAGGGGAGGCTGTAGAGGGGAGTACTCAACGGCCAATTTTGAGGTTGGTTGCGCTGCGACAGGTGCGAAGCGAAGTCGATGTTCACATCGGAAACACGACCTCCGCTTTTAACGAGCGCCCACCATGGGATGTCGACGACGTTTCGGACAATTTCTTTCAGTCCAGGTGTTTGACTCGAAAGATTGAAGAACTCCAAGAGAGCGGGTAATGTCCCGACGACGGCTCGTTCATCCTCGTCAGTCATAACGCGCGGCGTGCGGCTATTCTTCGTTTTCTCGATCACCTCTGGCGGGTAAGGACGATTGCTGAAACTGATCGTCCCTGATTCGTTGGAGCCGTCCTTAGGCGCACTTTGCGCCCGCACGAAGAAGTCAGCGGCGCGGTCGAATCCCAAGGCGAGAAAGTCCGAGGTCGTGAGAACTCGAGCACTCTTGTCTTCGCGCTTTTTTGCCTTCTGTGATGCGTCCAGGAAAGGGCCAAGAACGTGAAGAGAAAACGCGGTGCGTCGCCCGCCGAATTTAAATTCGTTACCCGTCGTCGTGTAGAACGTCGTCGTTCGCTCTTTTGATGCCTCGATTTGTTCTGCTTCTGTCAGGTCGACGGTTTCAAGCCTGACGAGCCACTGTTCCTGCGTCTTCTCTTTAATCAGCGTGACCATCGCGATCACGGCATCTCCGGTTTGAAGTACCGCTGGCGCCTCACGGGTGTTAAGCCCGTTAAGTGGCCACCCTGCCTTTTCTGCCGCGGCCAGGGTGGCAGGCGTGGGTTTCAGCCACTCAAAGGGAGGGAGCGTTCGGGTCGGTTTGGCTGGAGCCGATTCCGCGTAGGTGAGCGTGCCCAGCGGGAATNNAGGCTCGCAAAAAGGAGAAGACTAAAAGCCCGGAAGAGCGGGAGTGGCTTGGCCATTCCCGTAGATCGAGCCCCGCGCCCGGAGCGAAGTCAACGGTTTGGGCGGCCAGAAGGTTTACCACCGTGACCGGTTTAGAATCGTTTCAAATTTTTAAAGCTCAAAGGTGGCGCTGAGAATAAAGAGGCGCGGTGAAATGATACGCAGAGCAGTCGGATTACCGCTCGGATCTGCCGCAATGGGCTGAAGGCGTCCGCTCTCGTTCAGGTTACGCACGTTCAACTGGAACGTGGTGGCGATGCGATTGTTGAAGAGTCGCGTACGATAGCCCACCAGGAAATCTACGTACAAGTGGGACTTGTCGTAGACCGGGCGGGTCGGATCGAGTTCGACGACGATATCTGGAGGCTGTTGCACGCCGAGGTAGCCGATGGCACCTTTGTCTTCCCACCGCAATGCACCTCCGACGTTGAAGCGTTTAAGGAGGTTGTGGTCCGTGATTCCCGCGAGGCGGAAATTGGTGCTGTAGTTAAACCGATAGCGGCGAATCTGCGGACGACTTTTTCCTTCCATCGCTCGCGCTAACTGAAGACCTCGGGTGACATTGCCCTCAAGGTAGGCTGCAGCGGACTGCTGATTCTCGTAGCGTTCGGTGAACCACGGACGATTGGTAATGGGATCAATGATCGACTGCCAGACCGCGAGTCGTTCTTCCAACCAGCTGGAGAGGTCCTTGGACATGTTCGTATTGATCGATTCCTGCTCGGTGCCGTTGAACTTCATTGTCCAGTACGGCGTGGGGTTGTAGTTGATCTCCAACTCCGTGCCTTTTGAAATGATGTCGTCGGTTGCGGTGACAATAAACGCCGGTTCGGCTAAGGCGGAAACGGGCACTTTCATGATGCCAGCGACACGTTCATTCAGTTGCTGCGCGGAGAGGATCTGCCCATCGGCTGCGGCATCCGCCTGTACCCATTCGGTCGCCTTGCGTTGCAACACAAACGCCATGCTCGTCGCTGCGGAGAAATCCAGGCGATACATACGCGTTCCGAAGGTCGCGCTCTGACCGTTTCGGGAATTGATGCTCGTCGTCTTGTAGCGGTTCACGCGCACGGCGAGTTTTCCGTCGAGAAGATTAAAGCGCACGCCATAGTCCTCGCCCTTGCCACTCGGGTCAGGAAGCACTTGGAACCGCATGCCGAGGCCGATGCCGGCTGGATTGAAACTGTCCGAGGTGTTGGCGAAGAGACTCACCCAGGGGAGTGGCCGCACGACGGCACCGGCGGTGCGGGTGGGACCTTCTGCCATGGACCAATCGCCCGTCGCCCAGCCATTGGAAGCAGTCCAGTCCACGTTGATGCCGTCAGGCAGGAGGCGAAACGCTGCGGGTGCCTTGCTGTAGCGCTGGTCATAGCGCCAACCGAAGGTCGTGATAATGCGGCTGTCCAACCAGTGACTCTGAAGAATCACGCCGCGAGTTTTTAGAACCGTGAGGCTGTTGCCCGTGCCTGCCGTGTTAGCAGCGCCGAGGCCTAGCTCGACCTGTTCCCGATTGAATTGTCCAGTGAGACCGTTTCCCCAATTGAACGTATAGCTTCCGTAGTTAAACGCGGTCGAACCGTAATCGAGATTGTTGCCGACATTGTCGCCCAGGTAATAGCGATAGTAGCCTGTGGCCACGTTGGGCGGTGCAGGAAGTCCACCCGCGGCGGCGCCGGCCGCTCCGCGGGCGACGCCTGGTCCCAGCCACGAGTGATTCGAAACGATCACGTCCCGGTACTGATAGCTCCGGGCTGAGAGATCTTTGTACTCCGCGTATCCGGAAAATTGATGTTTACCCAGCCAGCGGGCCCAGCGGCTGCGTACGCCCGGATCGAGTTTATAGGCGACCTGTGCGCGATAGGTGTCTCGGTCAATGGGCAGGGCAAAGCGGCTGGGGATAGTGGCTCCAATGAAGGGCCGGCCGAAAAAGGGATTGGGGGATCCGTCGAGCAGCCGCTCGTTCACGTCGATTTGGACGGTTTGGGGAGAATTTTGAGCACCCGTGCTGCTCCCGATCGGGTTGTGAGTAAAACGTTCGCTCGACTCACGAAACCAGCCTCCCTGCACGGCGAGGGTGTGCAGAGGATTGTCGAAAAAAATATGTTCGAGGAGAACCGTTGCGGTCTGAGTTTCTTCTTCAATCCGATTGGCCGCAGCGATGTTCACGCTCGACCAGTCGTAGATCGCCTTATTGTTCAGAGCGGGATAGTCAGGATAGAGAGGCTGAGCGACTAGAAAACCAGTGGGGTCAGAGATGGTTCCGACGAAGCGTACGTTCTGGTTGCCTGTANNGTTGCCCGGTCGTCCAATAACGAAGCCCACCTTGATCGACAAACATCACCGATCGACCGAGTGAGGCGGTATTGAAATAGGTTCCCATCGAGGCTCCGGGAACAGGGGCGCCATTAATTTTTACCGTAGCGGTAATGGGGTCCCAGGTCGGAGAACCGGAGGCCAGCCACCCGGTGATTCCATCTGCCGGCACACTCGTGTTGGGGCGGTTTCCGTGGAGGCGATAGTCCGAGTAGGAGGCGCTCAGCGTGGTGGAAGCGAATGGGCGGTACTTCACCATGCCGTTAAACCTCCTGGAATAAACTCCCGCTGGTTCCAACTGGTAGCCGTCGCGTTGGAAAGCTGTGGAGCCGCGAATCGCGAGTTTGTTTTTGAGCAGCACGCGATTGAGGTCGAGGGTAGTGCGGTACCCGTCGACACTGTCGGCACGCAGGGTGATCTGCGAGCGATCACGAGTCAGGTTAGCCGAGGCGGGGATGGCATTGACGGTTCCGGATGGGCTGCCGACGCCAAAGATACTGGAGTTGGGGCCGCGGCTGATTTCGACGCCGTCAATATCAATTGGATCGATAGGAACGCGTCCGCTTGATTCGAAATTTCCAATCGTCGTGTTGGCGGCGCCGATACCGCGCATGCGATTGGCGCTCTGCGGATCCAGTTGCGTGTTATCGATTTGATAACCGTTCTGATCGAAAGCGAAATCCGTGTAGGTTCCCGTTCCTTCCGTGCCTGCTTCGTAAGCAAAGATATCGTTGATATCGAGCATCGCGAAGTCGGACATCTGCTCTTTAGTGATGACCGTGATCGAAGCGGCTAGGTCTTCCACATTGGAGTTCAAGCGTGTACCTGACATGGTGTTGGTGGCGTAATAACCCTTGCCGCCGCTAGTCACTTCAAAAGGCGAGAGTTGAACCACGCCGTCTGTGCGGGGATCGCCTTTCGATTCGAGTTCATTTTCCGAGATTACTTTATTTGGTGACGCATTCTTTTCGGCCTCGGACGTGGCTCTCGCTTTTGGTGGCGTGGGTTGGGGCGATCGCCGGAGACTCAAGGCGCCGCTTTGCTCGTCTTGCATCACTNNGTCGAGCCCGGTGCCTTGAAGCATGAGTGCAAGAGCGTCACGGGGTGACATTTCTCCAGCAATCGCACGCGTGCGGACTCCTGCGACTAAATCTGTTGGAACGAGAACCTCTACTCCTGATTGCTGGGAGAAAACTTTGATGGCTTGATCTGCTTTTCCAGCCGGGACGGAGAAAACCTTTCTGGACGTATCAGCCAGGAGCGTGGCTGACGCCAACACCACAGAAGCGAGAACAGAAAAACTGGCGCTCCGCGCGAGTCGAACCAGCCAAGAAAGTCGTAGGGGCATATCTACTCGGACGAAGTCGCCGGTAGAATCTGTTACGAGATCTCTAAAATTTTTTGGGGAGNNCTCCTCAACTCGCTCTAATCCAAGCCCTAAGGTTGTTTTTTCTGGTGGGAATTGCGACGTAGCACAATATATCCATCGGATCGGTGCTCGGCGTGCACGTCGAAACTCGTTTCGAGAACCCGGACAAAGGCGTCGACGCTGGTGGCACCGAACATTCCGGTTACGCGCATGGGCTCCAGCTGGGGATCCTCAATGGAGAGTTGTCGCTGATTGTGGCGATTGAGAAGATTGATCGCCTCAATCAGAGGTGTTCCGGAGAACTCAAGCTTTGGCGTCCGCCACGCGAGGCGCTCGGTTTTGTGGCTTTCGTCGAGAACGCGAATCGAAGCACGGGTGGATTCTGTCGTAGAGGGAATAACCGCGATTCCATCGCCGACCTCCAGCAGTGCGAGGGAGTCAGCGGTTGGAGAAGCAGTAGAAACGGAGCGGTCAACGGATACCCGTCCATGCGTGACCACGACTTCGATAGTGTTCTCTCCACGCTGGACGACAAAGCCGGTTCCGACGGCTCGAGCTTCAATACCGGCGGCGGAGACGATAAACGGTTTGGTGGGATCAGGGGCGACCTGGAAGTGCGCTTCGCCGCTTTGAAGCTCCACGCGGCGTACGTGCTCAGTGAAGGCAACTCGAATCTGCGCGCCTTCGCGCAGTTCGACGATACTTCCATCGGGGAGAGTTTGAGAAGAGGGGGTGATGAGACGGGCTTGCGCCGGTTCCGTGAATGGGGAGGAACTGTCCCGAACAGGTTGATTCCAAAAGAAACCGGTGATCGTGAGGACTGCGACCGCAGTCATTCCTGCGGCCCAACGACGACGCCGTCGGTGGGTAGCTCGCAGGGAAAGCTCCCGATAGACGTCGCCGGTCTGTCCCGAGGCGAGAGGACGATCAAAATTGCTCCAGGCTCCGGAGAAACGGCGGAACGCCTGATCATGATCAGGGTTTTCTGCGCGCCAGGTTTCGAGCGCGTGAGCTTCGGTGGAATTGAGGCCGGCATCTGCACGAGCGACCCATTCTGCGGCTAAACGATCGATCTCGGGGTTGCGAGGCTTGTGCCCTGCATTCGACGAGTGTTGAGGAGGGACCGAGTTCATGATCAACGTCTCACTCCTTTCTTTGTCAGATAGGCTTCGCATCGTTTAACCCCACGGAGCACCTGAACTTGGACGGTTTGTTCAGAAATACCGAGGCGTGCAGCGATGTCTTTTTGGGAAACGCCCTGCAGCTTTCGTAGAGTGACAATTTCTCGGCAACGGGCGGGAAGGGAGTCAATCGCCTCGGCGAGAAACTTAATTTCGTTCTGCGTGCACGCCATGTCGGCCGCGTCGGGGGCTTCNNAACAGGCCGTCCAGGTCCCTCACGGCGATGAACGGGGAACGCCGGTCGCGCCGGACCAGGTCCAACGCAATGCGTCGGGCGACCGTGAAGAGGAACGCCTTGGCCGAAAGGATCGGACGAGAGGCCTGAGCTTTCCAGACGCGTAGGTAAGATTCTTGGACCAAGTCATCCACGTCACGTGCCCGAGGAAACGCTGCCCTCAGATGGGTGCGCAGGGAAGCCTCGTGCGCGTGGACTTCAGTCGTAAACCAGCGTGTGGGGTCAACATCGGGGACGGGCTCAGAATGAGGGGTATTCATGGAGCAGCGGAAGCGGAACCGGGGACACTAGGCGGAAGCCTGCCTAGCTTGGCGAGCGCATTTCTCATGGCCTTCGGTCGATCCAGGTGACATGGCGCGCGATGAGTGACGCTGGAAAGCTTTTTGTGAACTCATCCCACCGCTCGTGGAGG
>DKKJ01000344.1 GCA_002455175.1 Opitutaceae bacterium UBA6669 | reverse complement strand
GCGATCTCATGGGGCGGGCAGGAAAAACCTCAATTTTCAGAAAAACGCGGACTTTTGGGGTCGCTCGTCGTCGTCCATGACTGGCTGTAGGCTACGAGCGCCTCCCGCTATGAGAGTTTTTGTTGAAACGGGCATTTCTCACTCGCCGTGAGATTTTTGCACGGTTTTCTAAAAGTATCCATTTTCCAATGAAGCTAACAATCAAACGACGTAATTGTGGAGCGTGGCTGAGGCAATCGGCCGTACGTCTCCTGGGTCTAAGTGTGGGATTGCTGGTGGCGCAAACCGCTCATGCGGTGCTGCCTTTGCCGACGGGGGCGACGCCGGCCCCGAATACGGCGCAATCCACTGCAGCCTTTCCTAAGCGGATCANNCCGAACTATGGCCAGGCAGGTTATTACGCGCAGACCACCGTTGACGGAACGAATTTCACTGGGATCGGAGGTCTGCTGGAGTTCGATGCGGCGGGCAACACGACCACGCGCCTTTCTCCCTTGCAGTTAGGCGTGACGATCTTTCCAGCGCCGAATGCTTCGCAAATCTTTGCCGAGCAAACCACCGCGACCGAGTTGACTTTCGGTTTGTATCAAAAGGCGGGCGGTGCCGCGGTTTTCCAAAGGAAGCTGACGACCGATCCGGCACGCACGACTATTTTGCCGTCGAGCGCCCTCAACCGGATCTTTGTAGTGCGCGATTTGGATACGACGGTCGAGGTCCTCGCGTTTAGCAATGATGGCTCGCTCGTTTGGGGACGTTCCCTCAGCTCCACCAGCTTTATCTCTTCGACGCCTAACCCCACTCCTATTGTTCNNCATGCAGTTCTCGATCAGCCCGCCTTCTTTCGGCTACGAGACCACCATCATCAAGATGACCTCGGCGGGTGCAGTGGAGTGGGCGAAGCGCGCCAATACCAATGCCATTTTTGTGGCAATTCCCTCGCAGAACACCACCAACCTCTATTTCACCGGTACGCAGCTACCCGGTCTAGGGGAAACCGAAAGTCCCGGCACGGTGGTGGCGAAAGCGACCTCGGCGGGTAATGTGATTTGGGCCAAACGCATTCGGGGTGGGAGCGGTGGCATCATCAGCACAGTGGCTGCAGCTGGTGAATTGGCTAACGAGAAGGTCCTCTTGACGGGCGTGACCGCGGGTATCCAAGGACCCACCAGTCCGGCGAACGCCGCGGTTTTGGGTATTCTCAGTGCGACAGGATCCATCGAAGCGCAGACGCAGATTTCGTTTGGCACGGTGAACATCGCCGCTCCTCAATTTGAAGGGAATCGTATCTGGCTCGGACTGGCTTCGGGCGGAGCAACAGATGAAGTTCGGCCCGTCTACGTGGGCTTGGCGGATACATCCCTGGCAAACATCCGTTGGAAAAAGTACAAGAATAACATGAGCGTGGTCGGGGTGTCTCCGGACTATGACGGCGACGATGTGGTCGCATCGTTTTTCAACACCGTGGATAACGCTGTCGAAGCGGTGACCTTTAAGGATGATTTTGGTGCGAGCGTGAGTAGTGAGCTCTTTACGGATGCCGTTCCCACGATCAGCAATCCCGGGTTGGTCGCGACGGACATTGCCTTTGCTTTGACCGCTACGACCGTGACCGCCACGCCTATCAGCCCCACCGTGACCACGGGCACGCCTCTGACGTTCGAGACGATGACGGTGACAGAGACCAGCGTTGGCTCTGGAGGCGGTAATCCCAACCCCACCCCTGTATCCATTTCGACCCAGCCGGCCTCGGTGACGGTAGCTCAGGGGGCCAGCGCCTCGTTCTCGGTGGGACTTAACAATCCAAGTAGTCTTGCTGTTACCTACCAGTGGAGTTTCAACGGAACTCCGATCTCGGGGGCGACGGCAGGAAGTTATACCATTCCTTCGGCTCAAAACGCCAATGCAGGCACTTACACCGTGAGTGTGACCTCCAATGGTGCGACACTAGTGAGTTCTCCGGCCGTGCTCACGGTGACCGCAGTGACCCCGGTCACTATCGCGACGCAGCCTGCGTCGCTGACGTTGACGCAAGGGTCTGCCGCAACCTTCACCGCCACCATCAATAATCCCAGCAGCTTGAGTGTCACCTATCAGTGGCGACTGAACGGGATCGCGATCGGTGGAGCGACGGCGGCTTCCTACACGATCCCGTCGATTCAGCCAGTCAACGTGGGCTACTATACCTTGGACATCACGTCGAACGGTGCGACTCTCGTGACAAATCCGGCGGCGCTTTCTATCATCCCCTCCACGCGTCCGGCGGGAGCAGCGGTGTTNNACCGGCAATGTTTATGATCAGTTCCTACTGACGGGCGCCTCGGCTTCGATCACTGCGGATCCCGGGCAAATTGCTCGTATCTCCTACATTGATCTCAATGATGACATCGTGCAGGTGGAGTTTTCAGGCGCCGGTACCCTGACGATCACGCTGACCAATCCCTCTGGCCCGGCCGTGGCGGTGAATTATAATCAACCCACGGTGAGTTACATGAAGGGNNGATCTCGCGGCGCTGAACATCGTGAGCAGCACCGGTCAATTCGGCGGCGTGCGTATCGGTAACGTCAGCTTCTTTGGGGTTTCCGGAAACGTCGGACTCTATGCACCCGGCGTGAACTTCGCGGGTCCACTGAACCTCTACGACATCGACGCGCGTGACAACGCCTTCCCGAAGCTACTGACGGGAACAGTCGGAACGAATGTTCTGATTACGGGTGGCAATTTGCTTCAGACCAACGGCCGAGCGATC
>DKKJ01000421.1:18384-31696 GCA_002455175.1 Opitutaceae bacterium UBA6669 | reverse complement strand
CCCTTGTCCTGCCGTTCGCGGGCGTCTCCGTCTCCGCCCAGGACGCGCCGATCAAGATCGCCGTCGTCGACATGCAAGAGGCGCTGAACAAGTATTACAAGACCGACATCCAGGTGAAGGAGATCAATGATCTCGCCGACGAGATGCGCAAGAATCTCGACGAGCGCCAGGCCGCCTACCAGCAGATGACGAACCAGATGGCCGAACTCGACGCCGTCTACAAGGACACTTCCCTCGCCGAGTCGAAGCGGAAGGAAGCCCTCGAAAAACTCCAGGCTCTCTTCCATGNNCCGCCCGTCAGGAGATGGAGGCCACCCTCGTGGATGAGATCAAAAAGACCGTCGACGGCATCGTGCAAGCGCAAGGGCTCGACCTCGTTTTCGACAAGTCCTTCCTTCCCAAGGCGAACAAGGCGATCCTTTACACCTCGGCCAACGTGAAGGATCTCACCGCCGACGTGATTGCCGCCCTCAACGCGGGGGCTCCGGCGACGACTTCCACGAACTGAAAGCCATTCGCCCGATTTGAGGAAAGAGGTTCTTGGTCTGGCACCGGAACCTCTTTTTCTTTTCTGAAATCATCCAGATGAAAACCACGGTCGGGGCCATCGCGGCAATGGTGGAGGGGCGTCTCCTGCGCGGAGACGAGGCGCACGAACTGACGAATTTCGCGGCGCTCGATGAGGCTGATGCCTCGTGTGTCAGCTTTTTCGGAAACGCCAAGTACCGCGAGCAGCTCGAAAGGACGCGCGCGGGTTTGGTCCTGGTGCCGGCTGAGGTCGAGGTGAAGGCGGATCACGCCGGAGCCCTCGTCGCGGTGGCGAATCCGATTCTCGCCTTCGACCAGATCGTGAGGGCTTACGGCACCCTGCCTCCGCCCTTTGTCGCGGGGATTTCCGCGGCGGCCTACGTCGATCCGGAGGCGACGGTGGATCCGGAGGTTTCGATCGGACCGAATGCCTCGGTGCTGCGCGGCGCACGGATTGGAAAAGGGACCCGCATCGGAGCGGGAGCCGTCGTCGGAGAGGGAGCCGTGATCGGGCAGGACTGCGCGATCGGACCGAACGTCACGATTTGTCAGGGCTGTCTTGTCGGCGACCGTGTCATCCTCCATCCCGGTGTCGTCGTCGGGGCGGATGGCTTTGGTTTCGAATTCGTCGAGGGGCGGCATCGCAAGATCGAGCAGCTCGGCATCGTCCGTATCGGCGACGACGTCGAGATCGGGGCGAACACCACCATCGACCGGGCGAGATTCGGCGAGACGGTGATCGGCGAGGGGACCAAGATCGACAACCAGGTCCAGATCGGCCACAACTGCCTGATCGGCAGGCATTGCGTCATCGTCGCGCAGACGGGGATCTCCGGCAGCACCCGGATCGGGGACTACGTCGTCATCGCAGCCCAGAGCGGCATCGCGGGGCATCTCGTGATCGCCGACCGGACGACCTTCGGCGGCCGCAGCGGGGTGATCTCCTCGATCACCGAGCCGGGGGGGACCTATTTCGGCTATCCCGCCCGCCCCCTCAAGGAGGACCGCCGCGACGCGATGCGCGTGAAGCAACTCGGCGCGCTGCTGAAGCGCGTGAAGGATCTCGAGGCGAAGCTCGGTGGGGAGTAGCGCTCCGCCACCGCCGTTTGCTCACAGACCGTTCTCCTCGAGGAACGTCCGCACCGCCTCCGCCGTGGCCTCGACCGGGTAGGTCACCATCTTCTTTTTCTTGATGGCTTCGAGCGAGGGATCGGTCGGCGTTTCGCCGATGGCCTCGTTGATGACCGCGGGGAATTTGGCGGGATGCGCGGTCGCGAGGACAACGTGGGTGCGGGAGGGATCGAGGTCCTGGAAGCCGCAGGCGGTGTGGGGGTCGATCACGTAGTCGTATTTCTCCTTCACCATGCGGATGTTCTTGAGGATGTCCTCGTCGGTGCTGCGGGTCGCCGCGAAGTTGCTGGCGTTGAAATTCGCGATCTTGATCGAGCCGTCCTTCTTGAACTGCTCCATCTGCGCCATCGTCGCCTTCGCGTTTTTCTCGTTATGATAGTAGAGGAAACGCTCGAAGTTCGAGGCGACCTGGATGTCCATCGAGGGCGCGTGGCTCGGACGCACCGCGTCGGGCTTGTATTCGCCGGTGTTGAAAAGGCGGTAGAGGATGTCGTTCTGGTTCGTGGCAACGCGGAAGCTGCGCAGAGGCACTCCCATTTTTTGGAGCATCCAACCCGCGAGGACGTTTCCAAAATTGCCTGTCGGTACCACAAATTCTGCCTCGGCCTGAGCTCTGGGAGGCAAGTGCAGCCACGCGTAAAGGTAGTAGACGCATTGAGCGAGAACACGCGCCAGGTTGATGGAGTTGACTGCGGAAAGACGGTGCCTCTTGCGGAACGTTTGATCGCCGAGCAACTCCTTTACGATGGCCTGTGCGTCGTCGAAGGTACCCTGAATAGCAATCGCGTGCACGTTGCTTGCTCCCGTGCAGGCCATCTGCCGTTCCTGTAGGGGTGACGTCCGGCCTTCAGGATAAAGAATGAAAATCGCGGTTCCTGGTTTACCGAGTAGGCCGTGAATAGCAGCCGAGCCCGTGTCTCCTGACGTCGCACCCAAGACATTGATACTCTCGCCCCGCTCACGACACTGGTATTCGTAGAGATTTCCGAGCAACTGCAGGGCAAAATCTTTAAAAGCCAGGGTGGGGCCGTGAAAGAGTTCGAGGACGAAGAGGTCGTCGCTCAAGTGCTTGAGCGGAGCGATTTCTGGATGAGAAAACGTCGCGTAGCTCCGCGTGATCAGCGTGCGCAGCGTCTCTTCTGGAATATCCGTTGCGAACGTACGCAGGAACGCATGGCAAAGCTCTGGGTAGGAGAGGCGAGCCCAAGCCTCTAGATCGCGTCGAGTGAACTCCGGCAGTGTCTCCGGGAGAAATAAGCCTCCGTCAGGAGCCAGGCCAGTGGCCACGGCATCGCTGAAGCCGAGGGCAGGAGTCAAACCGCGAGTGGAGACGTAGCGCATGAGGATAGCTAAAAAGGAGCGGCGGCGCCGGGAGCTTTCCGACGCCGCCGGAAAAAGGACCGCAACGAGACGAGACTAAGCTTGGTCCAGGTTGAAAGCCGCGTGAGCGAGTCGGGCCGCTTCATCGACGCGAGTCTGTTCGAGCACCACGGAGATTTTGATCTCGGACGTGCTGATCATCTCGATGTTGATGCCAGCGTCGGCTAGCGATTGGAAGAGCTGAGCGGCGACTCCAGAGTGGGTTTTCATCCCCACGCCCACCACGGAAAGTTTAGCGATGGTTTCTTCAATGGTAACCGTTCCCCCGCCTACTTCAGCCAGGATGGGTTGGAGCGCGCGTTGCGCTTTTTGTGTATCCGTCCGGGGAACGGTGAACGTCAAGTTGGCCACACCTTGGCGGCCCACGTTTTGAACGATCATGTCGACCACCACGTTCGCGTCGGAGAGGGCGCGGAAAACGCGGGCGGCTGATCCCGGTTTATCCAGGATATTGCTGACGACGACCTTGGCTTGGTCTTTGTCGACGGCGACGCCGCGAACGACGACGCGTTCCATGTATTCAACTTCTTCTTTCACGATGGTTCCCGGGTTATGGTTAAAAGAGGAGCGGACTTCGAAAACGACGCCGTATTTTTTGGCGAACTCTACCGAGCGCGACTGCATCACCTTGCTACCGCTGGAGGCGAGTTCGAGCATTTCGTCGTAAGAGATTTCTTCGAGTTTCTTGGCGGTTTTTACCACCCGCGGATCAGCGGTGTAAACCCCGTCCACGTCGGTATAGATCTCGCATTTATCCGCCTTGAGGGCGGCGGCGAGAGCGATAGCGGTAAGATCGGAGCCGCCGCGGCCGAGTGTGGTGGCCTGACCTTCTTCATTGATTCCTTGGAAGCCGGCGACGATGACCACTCGTCCAGCGGTGAGATCCTTCTCAATCGCCTTGGCGTTGATCGTTTTGATCTTGGCCTTGGTGTGGACCTTGTCGGTGAAAATCCCCGCCTGGGCACCGGTGTAGCTCACCGCGTCGACGGAGACTCCTTGAAGGGCGATGGCGGTCAGCGCGATGGTTTCCTGTTCACCAATGACGAGGAGCTGATCGAGCTCCCGATCCGATGGATTCGGAGAAAGCGCTTTGGCGCGCGCGATCAACTCGTTGGTCACGCCGGCACGGGCGGAGACTACCACAACGAGTTCGTTGCCTTCGTCGCGGCTGGCTTTGATGCGCTCAGCGACTTTCTTGATGCGTTCGACGTCACCAACTGAGGTGCCGCCATACTTCTGGACGATACGGGCCATGGGATNNCGAGAAGTCGCCAATGCGGAGCAGCAACGGTTTTTCCACGACGCTCTTCAAGCGGCCGAGCGCGGTGAGCGTGGCGCGAATCGCCTTCTCGTTGCTGTCGTGGGTGGTGAGAATGAGCGAGGCCGCGCCGGGGCGATCCGACGTGGTCTGAATTACGCTTTCGATGCTGACATCGTGCTTGGCCATGACGGTAGCGATCTGCGCCAAAACGCCTGGCTGATCGCGAACGGTGGTGCGTACGTAGTAGCGACCATGAATACGATCGAGCGGAGCGATCTTGACCGGGTGCAAAGGCACTTCGAGCAGTTCCGCCACGCTGCTGGCCGAGATTTCAGGAGCAACGTTTCGACCCGTGGTGAGCAGAACCACCGCGTCCGCGATATCACTGATCACGGCACTGGCAGTGGCATCCTGGCCGGCACCGCGGCCGATGTAAGTCGTGGTTCCGACGACGTCGCCGACCACCGCGACTCCGTTGAAGACGCCGTTGATGTTGGCGAGCACGCGGTCCTTGGGCACTAACGTGGGGTGAACCCGGACGAAAATTTCGTTCTTCTCGAAATCGCGGGTGATGACTGCGAGCAGCTTGATCCCGAAACCGAGTGTGGCCGCGTGTTTGAGGTCAGCCTGAGTGATGTGAGTGATACCCTCGACGATCATTTGCGGGGTCTTCACCCAGATTCCGTGTGCGAGGTAGGCGAGAATGGAGGCCTTGTGGGCCGTGTCCCAGCCTTCGACATCCAGGCTTTCGTCCGCCTCAGCGTATCCGAGTCTCTTGGCGTCGGCGAGGATCTCCTGGTAGCTCGCACCCTCGGCGGCCATGCGGGTGAGGATGTAGTTACAGGTTCCATTGAGGATGCCGCAGATGGTGCGGAATCGGTTGGCGACCAGACCCTCGCGAATTGCTTTGATGATGGGAATCCCACCGGCGACGGAGGCTTCGAAGAAAAATTGACCGCCGCCTTTTTGAGCAGCCGCGAAGATCGCTGCGCCGTGGTCGCAAAGCAGCGCTTTATTGGCGGACACCACCACCTTGCCGAGTTTCAAGGCCGTGAGGGTGATTTCGCGGGCAATTTCTTTTCCGCCGATCAATTCGCACACGATATNNAGATCGAGGGGTCGGTGGCGATTTCCAGCGGATCGGAGACGATCTTCGATGCCGGGACGCTGACAGTGCGTGCTTTTTTAGGATCGCGAATGGACGCTTTGGCTAGCTCAAGGCGCACCCCCAGTCGGCGCTCGAGCGCCGCCCGGTTGGCAGACAAGTGCTTCCAAACGCCTTGCCCGACGGTGCCGAGGCCGCAAATACCGATACGAATGGTGCGAGAAGACATGGACAGAAATAAAAGCGAAGAGAAGCGCACTCAGCGCGCGGCAGGGTCGGTGTCGGGCCGCTTGCGAGCGAACTTCGATTCAGTGCCGTTCAGAAGGCGAGCCACGTTAGAACGATGCCGGATGANNGGAGCGCGGGCTCTTTGAAGAAGAAGGCCGCGATAGGAAGCGTCAGTGCGGCTAGCATGGAGGCGAGCGAGACATAACGCGTAGTGAAAAAAGTCACGGCCCAGACCACCGCAGCGATGAGCAGTATCCAGGGAAGCAGCACGGCGAAACCGCCCACGGAGGTGGCGACACCTTTGCCTCCACGAAAACCGGTAAAGCAGGAGAAGCTGTGTCCCACCAAGGCGCTGATCAAACCCACGACAGCGCAGGGCAAGGCGTGAGGAGCGATCAGAGAACTGGGGTCGATCCGAGTGACCAGCAAAGGCCAGCCGGTGGCCACCGCACCTTTCAGGGCATCGAGGAAAAAGACCAAATTCCCCGGCCCCTTGCCAAGTACCCGACGCACATTGGTCGCGCCGGGGTTTTTGCTCCCGTGTTGGAAGATGTCGATCCCACGCGAGCGCGCCACCCAGTACCCGAAAGGCAATGCCCCCAGCACATATCCAACCAGTGCAGAAATGAGGAGGGGGATGAGCATTGAGGTGGGCGCCGGGCCGGGAATCAGAGTTCCACGTACTTGGCGAGCGTGATCGCGGGATTGCCCTTCAACTCGCGTCGAACCGCTTCGCTAGGCTCACTATCAAGATTGATCACAATCAAAGCAGTCTGGCCTGCGGTTTGCCGGCTGAGCGACATGTTGGCGATGTTGACGCCATTGGCTCCTAGCAACGTTCCCACGTAGCCAATCATTCCGGGCTGATCCTTGTTTTCAATAATCAGGAGCTTGCCGGCTGCCTCCACTTCGACCTCAAGGCCGTTGAGGGTGACGATGCGCGGTTTCGCCGCTTTGGTGATCAAGGTGCCCGAGACCGACCGCGACGTCCCATCGGAGGCGACGGCTTCCACGGCCAGCAATTCCGTGTAGTCGCTGTCTTCGGTCGATTTGATGATTTCGCACTTCACGCCGAGGCGCTCTAAGACGAGCGGTGCGTTCACGAAATTGACGCTGTCGCCGCTGATGCGACGCAGGTAACCGCGCTGAATCGAGCGGGTGATAGAATTCGTGTCGAGTTCATGCAATTTGCCCCAGTACGTGATGCGCAGCGTGGCAACTTGTGCGGGAGCGATTTGCTGAACGAGGGTGCCAAGTTTGGCGCCGAGATCGAGGTAGGGGCCGAGAACTTTGACCGCGGCGGCGTCGATCGATGGCATGTTGACCGCATTGCGAATCACCCCGCCACGGAGAACGTCGGCGATTTGCTCAGCGACCTCAATACCGACACTTTCCTGCGCTTCCGCTGTGGAGGCGCCCAAGTGAGGGGTGAGGACGACATTTGGCATCTGCCGGAGTTCACTGTCCTTCGCCAACGGTTCGTCTTCAAAAACATCGAGGCCGGCTGCAGCGACCTTGCCGGATTTCAGCGCGGCGATGAGTGCACTCTCCTTGATGATTCCACCGCGGGCGCAATTGAAGATTCGGAGCCCTTTCTTGGCCTTCTCAAAGGCTGCTTCGTCAATCATGTAGTGCGTATCCTCGGTGAGAGGCATGTGCACCGTGATGTAGTCGGATTGGGTGAGCAGTTCGTCGAGAGTCGCGGGCTCCACCTGCATGGCCTTCGCGCGGCTGGGAACCAGATAGGGATCGTATGCCAGGACGCGCATACCAAAAGCTTGGGCGCGCTTGGCGACTTCGCCGCCGATACGGCCTAGACCGACGATTCCGAGGGTCTTTTTGAAAAGTTCAATCCCGCTGAAGCTCTTGCGATCCCACTGGCCCGCTTTCATCGAAGCTGCGGCTTGCGGAACGGGACGGGCGCCGCAGAGGAGATGGGTAAAGGTCAATTCAGCCGTCGCCACGGTATTGCCGGACGGCGTATTCATAACGATCACACCGCGTTCGGTCGCTGCATCGACATCGACATTGTCGACGCCCACGCCAGCACGGCCGACAACCTTCAACAATGGGGCTGCCGCAAGCACCGCTGCCGTGATCTTTGTCTCGGAGCGAACGGCGATCGCGTGGACGTCTTTAACCAGCTCGAGGACCTTCTCGGGAGAAGAGCCGTACGCCTCCACCACTTCGAAGCCTGCCTGCTGACGCAGGTAGGCGACTCCCTTGGGCGATATCTTGTCGGCAACGAGGATTTTCATACGGGCAAAAGCTCCCAAACGAAGCCCGGCAACCCGGTCGCTAGCAAGGAAAAGGTTAGGCCGTACCCTCCTGAGTGGTCACCTCGCTCGTCGATTACGTTATCAATCCTCCCCATCCTCAAGCGAAACCAGAAATGCTTCAGGTGTAGTTAGATCATTAAATTATTAATTATAAACTACTTATGGTAAGTGGGGCTGGGTTTAGGCGTAGACGTTGCTCGCTAAAAACCGCCTCCCGCATTACGCGCTGTCAACGTGCACACCCGTCCGGAGGTGGCGAGGAGGGTAACGATGCCGAGTGGAGAGATGAGGACGACTCCGTTTCGGCGGTTATATGCTGATTGCTGGCATTAATGGTGGCGCGCGGTTGTTATCGTCAGTGGACTGCTCTGACTTCGCGTCGGACTTAAAACAGGCCTCGCCAAGCCTCGTCTGACCCGCGTTGGTTGAGGCTATGTCAGCATCACGATTAGCACAGCAAGTCAGATTCATTATGGAGGTGGACAAGCTGAAGGAGATCTTTCGGCAGACGGTCCTCACGCAGAGTCGCCGCGCCGAAAATGACGCCGAGCACTCGTGGCATCTCTGCTTGATGACCCTCGTGCTGGCCGAGCATGCCGCCGTGCCACCAATTGATGTGTTGCGCGTGCTGAAGATGCTGATTTTGCACGACCTCGTGGAGATCGATGCAGGCGATACTTTCGCTTATGATACGGCTCGGATGGCGAACCAGCACGAGCGTGAGGTGAAAGCGGCCGAACGGATTNNGCACGGGAGTTTCGGGTTTTGTGGGATGAATTTGAGGAAAGGAAAACGCCTGAGGCCCGCTTCGCCGCGGCGGTGGATCGATTTCAGCCGATGTTGCTTAATGTAGCGACCGAAGGCGCGGCTTGGAAACGCCATGGTGTGACCTACGATCGCGTGTATGCACGGAATCGCCACATCGCGGACGGAGCACCTGCGATTTGGCAGTACGCGGCTGCGATGATCGCGGAAGCGGTCAAGACAGGCGACCTGGCACCTGCGCCACAGTGAACCTGTAAAAACGACCGACCCGGCAAGACTGCCCCAGCACGCTCAGCTGAGATCGCGAATACTTCCGAACTGGGGGTCGAACAATCGTTGGTAAGTGCGAACAATCATGCCGTCAGTGAGACCGGCTAACCAGTCGCAGATTTGCCGCGCTTTGGCTGCGTCGTCGTCGGCGGCTTCGATAAGTCGCCCGACTTGGGGTGGAAGAATCCGGATTGTCCGCGCGCCGCGGTCCACGTAGTTTGACCAAGCGGAATCCCAGAGATCAAAAAGGATTTTTCGTGCCTTGTGCTCCATTTGTTGGAGTTGCGGGCTGTCAAAAATGACATCGTTGGCGAGCTGTTTGTAGAATGCGGCTTCCGACTCGGCCGCGGGAGTCACCACCAATTCGTAGCGATAGCGATGGGTACGCCCGCTCATGAACCCTTGGCGTTCGCGTAGTCGGCAGCCTGTGATGAAGGCGCCGATTTTTTGAGAAAACGTCAGTTCAAGCCGGTCGGCGCGGATGGCTGCGATCAGGGTGTCCAGCCACGTCTGGCGTTCCGCGTTAATACCGACTCCCGCCGCCCATTTCTCGATTCGATCGATGGTAAGAAAGCCTGCTTTCACTCCGTCCACGATGTCGTTGAGAGAGTAGGCGGCGTCATCGGCCCAGTCCATGATCTGGCATTCCACGCTTTTAAACTGATTCAGGTTTTCGCCTTCGTGAAGCGATGCAGGAATCTCTTCGTCCCCAAAAACGAACTTCCGATAGCGCGCTTGCTGATCATACAAGAAATGACGACGGGGCGGAATGCGAAATTCGTGAAAGAGTTTTTTGTACTTGAGCACGCCGTCCATCACGGCGCGCGTGGGCTGCATGCCGCGGACGCCAGCATCGTCTTGATACAGCGTTTCGGTGAGCAAATGGAGTGTCTGGGCGTTACCTTCAAAACCGCCCCACCGGGTCATCAGTTCTTGCAACGTGCGTTCGCCAGAATGCCCGAACGGAGGATGTCCCAAATCGTGGGCAAGGCAGATCGCTTCAACCAGATCGGCATCGATAAAAAAGTCGTCGCGTAAGGGTGTGCCACGCGACTTCAGGTAATTGCAAATCGAACGGCCAATCTGCGCAACCTCCATGGAGTGCGTGAGCCGTGTGCGATAGAAATCATATTCACCGGAGAGGAAAACCTGTGTCTTCGACTGAAGCTTACGAAACGCGTGAGCGTGGATAATCCGGTCGCGGTCGATCTGGAAAAGCGTGCGGTAGTCGGACTTTCTTTCTGCGCCCCACGTGGTGACGTCGAACGCTGTGTAAAAGTGATTGGTCATCGAGGAAGGATCCGGCGATGGAACCTTCCTCGATCGCACGGTAGTTTTCCAGCCTGGACTAAGGAAACTGCGGGGGCGACGGCGGAGGTGCGCCAGTGATCACGCGCGCTCCGCGTTGGAAGGTGAAATAGGAATAGATCCACTGCATCAGCACCGACAGCTTGCTACGGAAGCCCACCAGGAAAAGGAGGTGAACACCGAGCCAGGCCAACCAGGCAGGGCGACCGCTGAACTCCAGACCGGCCAGGGCAGCGACGGCTTTGGAGCGACCGATCGTGGCCATTGAGCCTTTGTCCCGATAGGCGAACGCTTTTCTCAGGGGCGGCTGGCTGTGTGTGGCCGCAGCGTTGAGTTCAGACTCCAGTAGAGCCGCGAGATAGCTCCCCATCTGCATCGCAGCGGGGGCGACACCGGGCACCCATTTGCCTTCGGTATCCTTGAGAGCAACGGTATCGCCTGCCGCGAATACCGAAGGGTGACCCGGCAAACTCAGATCAGCTTCGACCATGATTCGACCGGCGCGGTCTACAGGGACACCTAGTTGGCGGGTAAGCGGCGTCGCGCCGACCCCGGCCGACCAAATGATCGTACCTGCGTGTAAGGTCTGCCCATTCACAACCACCTCGTTCTCCCGAATCTCTTCTACTTTTTGACCCGTGCGGACATCGACTCCGAGGCTGGCCAACTGACGGCGCGCACTCTCTGACAGCTTTTCTGAATACATGCCGAGAACGCGCGGCGCGTACTCAAGAAGGATNNCGCGATTGAGAGAGGTGCGTGTGAGCTCGGCAAACGTACCCGCTAATTCCACACCGGTTGGACCAGCTCCAATCACGATGATGGTCGTGAGAATGCTCTGCTTGACGGGATCGCTTTCTGATTCTGCCTTTTCGAACGCGGTGAGAACGCGGTGCCGGATAAGAAGCGCGTCGTTCAAGGTCTTGAGTCCCGGAGCGAATCGTTCCCACTCGGGGCGACCGAGATAACTGGTCGCGCCGCCGGTCCCGATTACCAAGTAGTCAAAAGCTAAAGTCCCGCCGTCATGCGTCAGCGTTTTCGCGACAAGATCAACTGCGGTTACGGTCCGCATGAGAACGGTAAGGTTTTTCTTTTTGCGCAAAATCGATCGAACCTNNATGACGGTGACCCTGGCACGTCGGGAGTCGAAGGACTTGCAGAAAGCGAGGCCGGCGAAACCGGCACCCAGCACCACAATGTGCGGCAGATCCTTGGCCTTGGCGGGCACGTGAGAGGAGTTCATGGTTTGCGAAAACGTGTGCGGGTGGACCGCATCGGCAAACGGACGTTCATATTATTTTCCTCGGCAGCCCTTCACGGAAATGTTTTATCTTATGGTTTCCTCCATGCACACGCCCACCGACATCCAACTCATCGGGACTGAGGTCGCGATTCGATGGAGTGATGGCGTGGAGTCCTTCTACCCTTCTGATCGACTGCGGGGGGCCTCTCCCAGTGCTGAGACCCAAGGGGAGCGGGACATCTTTGGTCAGCGTTACGGGGGAGACGGGCCTCGAGAGTTTCCGGGCGTCTCGGTCTTGGGGTGGGAAGTGATTGGGAACTACGCTGTCCGTTTTGATTTCAGCGACGGACATCGCACCGGTCTNNATTTCCGTCCCGCACCCATTTCCTGACTCTATTTCACCTGACCTCTGACGTGGTCACGGTGATGTCCCTATTCAACCTTCGTTTACTTTTCTGTCATGTCATTTCCTGCTCGCACCACCACCGCCGAAATCGAACTCGGTACCACGCTCCGACCCAAGTTTGGCGCGGACGGCCTCATTCCGTGTATCACTCAAGACGCTACGACTAGCGAAGTTCTCATGTTCGCCTTCATGAATGCGGAATCGCTTTTGCACACGCTTAAGACAAAAAAAGCCACGTATTGGAGTCGCTCGCGGCAAAAGCTATGGGTGAAGGGCGAGGAATCGGGAAACACCCAGATTGTTCGCGAATTGCGCACCGATTGTGATCAGNNCCACAATGGCTACAAGAGCTGCTTTTACCGAAAGCTGGATGGCCTGGAAACGGCAGCGGACCGCGGCGAGTTCCCGCTGATTTTCACGGCCGATCGTCTGTTTGATCCCGCGACGGTCTACAAAAAGAAGTAAGGAGGTCTCCCTCTCTCCCGCCTCGTTTTTTATGAGGCGGGACTGGATGCCAGCGAGACGTTTCAATCACTCCCCGGTGCCAGCCCGCGTTCAGAGGCGGCCGCGAAGTCCAAGATGCGCTTGAACTCGTCGGAACCTGCCGAGGGATGTTGGGAGAGTTTTTCCAGGGCTTGCGTGCGATTGAGCCCTTCACGGAAAAGGATCCGGTATTNNTCTCCAAACCCACTTTGTTGAGGGAGCGAATGATGGCTGGCTGACCATCGGCGATGAAGAAAGGAGCGACGTCCTGCACGACTTTCGCGTACGCGCTGATCATCGAATAGGCGCCGATGCGGCAGAATTGGTGCACTCCAGCAACCCCTCCGATGGTGACGTGATCCTCAACCCAAACGTGTCCCGCGAGAGAGATCGAATTGCTCATCACGATGTGGTTGGCCAGATGGCAATCGTGGGCCACGTGGCTGTTCNNGTTGGTGGCAGCGTGAACCGAGACGTATTCACGGAAGACATTCCGTGCGCCGATTTTCACACCTGGACGTCCTCCTTTGAACTTCAGATCCTGCGTTTTCGCTCCCAGGCAAGCGTGGGGAAAAATTTCGCAATCAGGCCCGAGCACGGTGAAACCTTCTACGGAAGCGTGGTGCTGCAAGCGAGTGCGATCGCCGAGCGTTACGCCCGTTCCAACGAAAGCAAAGGGCCCGATTTCAACGTCGGCCCCGAGTTCGACACCCGGTTCAACAATCGCGGAGGGGTGGATGCGCGTTGCCATGGAGATTAATTGACGTCGGCTTCGTCCACCAGCGCGAACATGAGCTCTGCGGATGAGACCAACATTCCATCCACCATGCAGGTGCATTCGGCGCTGGCGAGCTTGTCCCCGCGAGTCTTCGTGAGCTTGGCGGTAATCATGATGCGATCTCCTGGGCGGACCGGTTTGCGAAAG